>CADCQO010000293.1 GCA_902803585.1 uncultured Ruminococcus sp. | reverse complement strand
TGAGCACAAATCAGTAAAAACGATGCAAAAAGCTACAGCAAGACCCCAGATACCGCAAATACCGGCGGATATGGTAAATACAAGTCTTAAAACAGCAACAGGAGCATAAAGATTCGGAATTATATACGAACAAATTGCGGCAGCGGCTACGACCATAAGAGTGGGAGCACCGATAAGTCCGGCATTGACTGCAGTTTCACCTACAACAAGACCGCCGACTATGCTGACTGCATAGCCAAGAGGCTGAGGCATTCTGAGTCCGGATTCTCTCATGACCTCATATACCAGCAGAATAAGGACTGTTTCTGATAATAGAGACAACGGAGTATCAGCGATAGAACCGGCTATTTTATTAAGCATCAGTGTGGGAAACATTTCAGGATTGTATGTTCCGAGCGCAACATATATACCGGGCAATAGCAGAGAAACAAAAAAAGAGACATATTTCAGCCATCTTGTAAAAACAGCAAAATACGGACGGTTAGTATAGTCATCGATCGTCTGAAAGTATTCGACAAAAAGATACGGAACTATCAGTGCACCCGGAACACCGTCAACAATAATACCTATCCTGCCCTCAGTCAGCTTGCCGCAAAGTGTGTCTGGACGTTCTGTTATACCAACGGTGCTGAATACTGAAAACCCTGACCTTTCTTCAATATACGGTACAAGATAACCTGACGCAAGCGCTGTATCGGCATCAAATTCTCTGAGACGTTTTTTCAGCCGTCTGAGGATATCATATGATATCCTGTTTTCAAGATAACATAAGCATATTTCCGTTGAGGATAAATCTCCGATATTGAGTATCTCAAATTTCAGCTGAGGTGTTTTTAGTCTCCTTCTGATAAGAGACATATTCGTCCTGAGCGGCTCAACAAAACCTTCCTTAGAGCCTCTTCTTACAATATCAGAATCCGGCTCACTGATTCCGCGGCTTTTATATCCTTGTATACCGACAGAAAGCATCTTATTGCATCCGTCAACGGCTATAACAGCAAAACCAGACATTATCAGATAGTATAGATCATCAAATGAGTATATCTCTGAGATATCATCCGAACAGAGCACACCGTTCATAAGCTCAGAAAGATACATATCAGAATCTGAATCCGATGAAAAGGAAAGCATAGGTCTCATAATGCCTAGGGTAAGTATTTCCTTGTTGATCATATTGTCTATCGAAATAACAGCCGCTTTCCTGTTATCAAGATCTATCTGATGAACCGTCAGATCGGCTGCCCTGTCAAAAGCTTTCTTTACATGTTCTATATTTGTATTAAGTGAAGAAAAAAATGGCTCAGGCTTAGGAACAGCGTGAGTCTTCTTCTTTGAAGAGTACATATCGATCATATTTCTTACAAATTCATACATAACGACACCTCTACAAAACAAGCATTGCTCAAAAAAAGCATTTTATACATTTATGAATAAAATATCATGCAAGAGGAAAAATAAAAGTATTACTTGAAGAGGTAAGCTGTTATGATGATTTCTGCTATAAGAACTGTAATACTATATCTTGTGATAATAATAACTGTAAGGCTAATGGGTAAAAGACAGATAAGTGAGCTACAGACAAGCGAGCTTGTAGTGACATTACTTATGTCTGATATAGCTTCAATACCTATGCAAAATACAGACCAGTCTTTGTTGAGCGGGATCATTCCGATAATGATACTGCTTGTTTGTGAAATATTTATATCTGTAGCAATGCTTAAAATGCCAAAGCTCAGAAGTCTGATATGCGGCAAGCCCGTAACAGTCATAAAGGACGGAATAATAGATCAGAACGCCATGAAGGAACTCAGGATCTCGACCGAAGAGCTTATGGAGGAATTAAGGCAAAAGGATATATTCAGCATTGACGATGTTAATAACTCGATCGTAGAAACCAACGGAAAAATGAGCGTTCAGAAAAAGCAGGAAAAAGAATATGTTACGGCAGAACAAATGAAAATACAGGTCAGTGACGTGGGTATCGATACGATAGTTATAAGCGACGGCATTATTGCAGATAATTCATTAAAATACTGCGGACTTAGCAGATCATGGCTTTATAATATACTCAAAAAAGAAAAAACAGAAGTGAAAGAAGTATTCATCATGACCGCAAACAAAAACAAAGAGTATACAATCATAAAGAGGGCAGGCAGATCATGAACAGAATAATAAGCGCTTGTACAGCATTGGCAATAACATTATCGGTAGTTATCTACGGTCTGTATCTTAACACAACGACCTCCGATAAAGTATCGGACGGGATATACAGTGCAATGGAAAAGGTAAAAAAAGACGATATAGAAAATGCAAAAAAAGAAATAAAAAAAACTGAAAAATTCTGGGATGAAAAGAACAACATGATGCTTATTTTTACTGCTCATGACAAGCTTGATACGATCGATGAATCCATCCACACAGCCGAAGCATATCTCGAAGCTGAAGAAAAAACCATGTTTATTGCAGAATGCAGGCGAATACTTACACTCCTTGATCATTTCAGGGAAATAGAATATCCTTCACTAAATAATATTTTTTAATACAGATATCATTATTCTTCGGGATAGACTCATAAAAACTAAAGAATAACTGCAAATGAGCTGTCGCAAAACAATTATTCTGCGGCAGCTCAATAATAAATATGTTTTTTGCGCGCCAGAAGGAAGTATCCTTGAGGTGAGCCTAAATTGCGGCGCACGCATTATATAGTTTTTTAAGTGGTGCCAGGCGCGAAGCGCCCGGCACCACTTAAAAAGAATTCTTAACAGCCCCATACAAAAAGACGATATTGCTAAATTCTCTTTTATTTCAGCATTCAATTATTTTGCTTTTGCAGCCTTTGCTTCCTTCTTTTTTGGCTTCGGGTCTTCCTTGACCTCAAATATAGCAGTAGCAAAAGGCGCAAGCCTTATATCAGCAGAATGCTGCCACTGACAGCAGGCAACAGGCTCTGATTTTATCGGCTCAGGATTCGTTATTCCCTTGCCGCCGTATATCTCAAAATCAGTGTTAATAACTTCTTTGATCGTACAGCTATCAGAAAGACCGATCTTGTAATTATCCCACTGCGCTGCAGACATATTACAGACGATAATGTATTTCTGACCGTCAGTCATTCTGTAATAGGAATAGATATTGTGATCCGCATCATCGGCATTTATCCAGAGGAAGCCATCGCTTTCGTAATCCTTTTCATAGAAAGCGGGATTCTTAGTTGTAAGCTCGGCTATCTCGCGGAAGAAGCGATGGAAACAGCGATGCATTTCATATTCTTCTATAAGGAACCAGTCAAGCTCCTTTGTCTCATCCCATTCTCTGAACATTCCAAGCTCATTGCCCATAAAGTTAAGGGTCTTGCCAGGATGTGTGAACATATATGCATACAGTGTCCTTGCCTGAGCAAATTTATTCGCATAATCTCCGCCCCACATCTTCTGGACGATAGTTGCTTTACCGTGAACCACTTCATCATGCGAAAGAGGAAGAATAAATCGCTCATAATAGAAATATGCCATAGACCAGTTGATAACATTATGGCTTCCTTTTCTGAAAAGGGGATCTATCTTCATATATTTGAGGGTATCGTTCATCCAGCCCATATCCC
>CADCQO010000292.1 GCA_902803585.1 uncultured Ruminococcus sp. | reverse complement strand
GAAATAAAGGCAGTTCAGCCCGAAGGTATCGCAGGGCAGCCCGTTTTTAAAAAAGTCCTCCGGCTCTGCGGGGGCTGTCAGAAACATATCATCGTTAAAATATACAAACTGCTCAGACAGCCCTTCAATACGGTGCATATTCAGCTCGATTGTATGGGAATTGAAGGTCGGCAGGTATTCTTTCGGAATATAATCTTCATGCCGCACGATATGCAGCTTAGGGTGAGCGGTATTCAGCCACTTTGGCAAATGTCCCCATGTAATAAAATGAATACATCTCACCCAAGGGGCAAACTGCTCTGCTCCCCTGAACCAGTACTGTAAATTCTCCCAGTCACGATAGCGTACCGGTGTTGCACTGTCTGCCATTGCTGACGGTGTATAACGGGCTTTTGCCTGCTGCCATACAGGGTCACTGCCATCTACCCATGCGATGACAAAATCAATCGGCTGCTGCTTCTGAGGTTGTTTTTTTGCCATTGCTTACAGCTCCTTTACCGCACGATAGGTTCTTTCACAATTATTAGCATCGCAAAGGTCAAAAAAGGTGTCGTGCCGCTGCACATATACCGCAGGATTGACAAAATGTTCCCTGACCGCTGTTTCCAGTTCCCTCAGAACCTCCTCCTGTGTATAGCACACTTTTCCAAAGCCGTCCTGTTCATAACTGAAATAACCTTCGGCATACTGTCCCCTGCGGAAATCATCAACATCAAACTGATAATACATCAGCCGTTTTTTCATATAGGCAAAGTCCATAGCAATGCTCGAAAAGTCCGTTATCAGGCACACAGATTCCTTCAATAAAGTCTGTACATCCGCTTCCGGCCACGATGCCCTGATAATGCGGTCGGAACCAATCGAAAAATCGTCCAGAAACTGCTGCATATCCCGATGAGGATAAAAAACCAAAGTCAGACTGTTATCTTCCAACAGCTGATGCAGCCGCTGACTGTTCAGAAATCCGCTCCACGCCCGAAAATAGGTAGTTCTATGGAAATCCGACACATCTTCGATCTCTTTAGAGGCGGAAGTCGGTACAGCAATCCAGCTTCGCCATGTGGGCATGACTAAAATCTGTCGGGGCTTTACGGAAAACTGGTGCAGATTGTCAAAGCGGCAAAGTCCTGTTTTGATGATGGATCCGGCAGGATATCCGAATTTTTCACATAAAAAGCGGTATTCCCGTTCTGTGGAAGTAACGAAGCGCTTCATTTTGGTGTTTTCATAATGAAGCCAGTCCATATCGTCTTTGATAATGCCATGCTGTAAAAATACTCTCGTGTTGCGCAGCAGCCCTTTGACTTCCAGCGCATAGCATACCGCTGCATTCGGCTTCCCGCCTTTTTGAGAGCTGATATTGATATGTGCTGTCAGATACAGTATCCAGTGCCGCAGAGAACTGTAATGCACCGTTTTTCCGAGATCTTTGACTTTCCGGTAATCGGGGGAACGTTTGCTGATCGCATACACAGCGTCCTGTTCGGGATATTTTTCACGCAGATAGCGGAAAAACCAATAGCCGTTGTCCCTCGCTTCGTTCTTGTTATCACAAATCAGCCATAGATCACGCCGGAACAAACGGTACACCAATGACACGGGCAGTGCCAGCAAAAACAGGAATATATGCCCGATATCGCCCAATTTCACCCGCTGCAGCTTCTGAAAAAAAGTTTCTTTCATACCGCTTTCCTCTTACAGCACATCCGGCAGACGTTTTCTCAGACGGTTGTAGTTGAAGATACCCAGAAAAATGACAAGCACAAATTCGCAGATAAATATAATATTTTCGTAATCGGGACGGTAATAACCCTGATAGAACCACTGGTCATAAAGCAAGGCTTTACGGTAGCCATTGCTGAAATAGGTCATGGGATTAAACAAAAGTGCCTTGCGGATAAAATCGTTTTTGATATGGTAAGAATCGAAACAAACGCCCGACAGCCAGAAAAGACCCGACATGATGGTTGTAATGAAACTCTCAAGATCCTTGCTGAAGGCGCACATCGGCGCAAGCGACCATGTAAGCGCAAGGAAGAACATAAACATCAGACCAGAATATCCGATGAGCTGTATATGATAGATATTAGGAGTGTAGCCGGCACACAAAAGGTAAATGTACGCCAGAACAAAAAGAAAAATATGCACATAGAATTTCGACAGCGTGGTGTAGGTGGGAATGGTAGAAACAGGAAACGCTATCTTATTGACAAACTGACGATTATCCCGTATGCACTTGGAACCTCTTGACACACAATCACTCATAAAACACCATGGCAAAAAGCCGACCATTGCAAAGACAAAAAACGGAATCTTGCCGTCAACGGGGCTTCTGTTCATGGCTATTGTAAAGGCAAACCAGTATACAAAAAGCTGAAAAAGCGGTTTCATAACAGCCCAGAAAGGGCCTATTACTGCTCCCTTGTAGGTTTTTATGAGATCGTTTTTAGCCAGCATGAAAATCTGTTTGCCAAAGCTCTTGTGTTCAAGAGGAATCTGCTTGAAACCTTCACCCATTCTTTTGAAGAAACCCTGTTTTCTTGCCGTTATTTTTATCTCGGTATTCATTGGTTTTCCTCCCCTGCCGTATTTTTGGAGTTGGCGATCACACATTGACGCACATTTTCTATTTCATCTCTGGAAGAACGCCCCTCAGACTTTGCTTTCTTTTTCAGGCTGTGTTTCCAGAAAGGTATCTGCAGCAATCCTACGATTGTTCCCCATCCGTAGGCACTATGCAGCAGGAAAAACACCGCCGGCAGCAAAAGTTGTACCGGATGCTTTTTTTCTGCCGAAGCCATTGCCGCTATTGTCATCATCACCGCCGTCAGGCAATAGCTGCCGAACACAACAATAAACGGCAGCATCATCCACAAACGCCCTGTAATAAATGAACTTACAAACAGCAGCAGGGAGCACAGCATCACCAGCACGAAAAAGAACGGCACGAAATGAAAAGATGAGATGCACTGATAGCATACACTCATTGTCAGACCTATCCATTTGCCGTTGCCATATTTTTGCCGCAAAAGTGAAGAAAGCGTTCCCCTGCTGTACTGGTAGGAAATAATGTCGCTGCCCTGACAAATACGGTAACCCGCTTTACGGATACGATAATGCAGCTCATTGTCCTCCGTCCGTCCCAGATCTTCATTGAATCCGCCGACTTTCGCAAAGACTTCCCGCCGATATGCTCCATGAAAAACAGAATTCACATACTTTTTCTCTCCGCTTTTTCTCCGGTACGCTGCCGGTGAACTGCCGAACAGAGAACTTTCCGCCAGCAGCAGCATTTCCTTTACGGGCGCGGCTTCATCTGCCTTATTGGGACGAGCACCTCCGCATACATCTTCACCGCTTGCGATCAGAAGCATATTCTGTTCAATAAAATCTTCCGGTATTTCAGCATGGGCATCAAGCCGGATAATGACCTCTCCCACCGCTGATCTGATAGCTGTATTCCAGCCGGCTGCCTGACTTTTTTTCGGATTGTCAAGTACCCGTATTTTCAGATACTCTTTTTCATGCCCGCCGGCAAAATCCTCCATCAGGCTTCTGGTTGCATCAGCAGAGGCACTGTCCACCAGTACCAGTTCCGTTTTTTCCTTCGGATACGTCTGCGCCAGCACCTGTCCGAACAGTCTGTTTAAAGTGTTTTCTTCATTGTAGGCTATTATGCAAAGTGAAACCGTCATCTGCCACATTCCTATCTGTTTTATTCTGTTTCATTATAGATTTTTATTGTTCCTTTGTCAACAAATCCCCTATATTTTCGGAAGGATTACAAGTAAACACAATGTTTTGAAACAATTATTGTCCATATCGCAACAGCCCTCTGAAAGGCGCTTTCCGGCCATAGACAAATCAGAAAAAACGGAAATTTCCGAGTATGCCAAAAACTCTCCCTTTGCCCTGCTTTCGCCTGGTGAAGGGAGAGTTTGCTTTCGCTGTCTGTAAAGGACGAAGCCGTTTTTTCAGGTTCTTCCGCTATTTTTCTTCATGCTGAAAACAGTGGCAATTGCCACACAAACCTGCATTGTCCTATTTTCTGAGAAAGTATTTTCCGGCAAACGTCAGCCGAACCCCTGCGGCAATGTACTTCTCCATCTGTGTTAACATTCAGAAGCAGAATTTCCTGCTCACGCAGTTAAACTGTGAATTGCGTTCCGCACGCACAACAGCCGAAATGCGTTTTGCCGTTTGCGGACAACAGCTCTGTTGAATGAGCAAGAATCGTGTCGGGTGAAGTATTGCGGCAGTCCGGACAGCAGATTACCTTTCCATGCAGTGTGCAGGCGGTTTCTCCGTACACAAAGCCGGTTTCTTTCCGGCACTGTGCAAAAATTTCTGTGGCATCTTCCGCTTCGTAATCCTCTCCGTACTCGTCCAGCACTGTGATGATTTCTTTTTCTGTCTGACAATCTTTCAGCCGTTCTCTCAGTTCATTGGCATCTGTCAATGTCATCTGACAGTCCTCCTTTTACGATTGCTTCAGCTGCAGGCCGTCCTTAAAGGCACTGCCGACTCTCTCGCCTACTACCCGATAAGCATGAGCGGCAGAATCATAGACCAATGCTTCCACTTTGCCGATATCAATGGTTCCATTTTCGTCCAGAATTTCTTCGTCTGCACTGAGGTTGACTACTTCACCGACAACACGCACCTCACCCAGTTCCTCACGAATCGAAACAACCCTGCACTCTATCGTCAGAGGATAATCAACGATCACCGGCGCATTGACAAATTCGCTTTTCTCAGTATGCAGACCTGCTCTTTCCAGCTTGTCTTTCACGTCCTTTGCTGATACCAGTCCGACATAGTCTGATGCCACCAGATGCTTTTTATCCGCAAAGCTGACTGTAAATGCACCGTTTCTTCTGATATTCTCTGTACTGACGTGTGCCCCCAAATTCAATGCAATATGCTTGCCGCCGCACTGGCCGCCCCATGCCGCATTCATTGCGTCTGCTGTGCCGTCCTCGTTGTAGGTTGCAATAATCAATACCGGCAGCGGCGTGATAACCGCTTTTGCTCCAAAATTCTTCTTCATGTGTCATGACACCTCTTTCATTTATTTTGAATCAGCAGACTCATTATATCCTATCTGCTGTATTTTTGTCAATCGTGACGCAAAATTTTCTACTCGCCAGAAAAAAATTATTTCTTTCATAAAAATCGAAAAAGGGCTTGACAATTCCGGATTCTTATGATAATATAATTCATGTCGCTGACATGCGGGTGTAGTTCAGTGGTAGAACCCCAGCCTTCCAAGCTGGTTGTGTGGGTTCGATTCCCATCACCCGCT
>CADCQO010000291.1 GCA_902803585.1 uncultured Ruminococcus sp. | reverse complement strand
TATAAACGAAATGATCGATGCCGTCTGGGGCATTGCCTCCAGTTCTTCAATCAGTCTGCTTATCGTTATCATTTTCCAAGTTTCTCCCCCTTATTGATGTTGGACACTGCAGCAGTTCTGTCAGTGCCGTTATGCTGCATCAGATCAAAACAGCCTCTGCCGTCCGGATAACAGCGGACAGCTGTCCGGCATTACGAATATTTTCTGAACCAATCCCTGTTGGCAAGGTAGGCGTTGCTCTGTTTGAATTTTTTTGATTCCTTTGAAGTCATTGTCAGGCGGGCCGCTGTCAGTATACGCATCAGCAGTATTCTCTGCGCCCTTCTCACATAACCCTGTACATTTACGCCGGGACTTGAATAGGTAGCAATATTCGGACTGTAACGGTTCAGAAGCAGATCAAGCATTGCCGTCAGAAGCAGCTCCTCTTCCTCCGCCGTGTCATATTCATGCATCGCCAGATCATATACAAGACTCTCTGCCAGCGGGTAGTCATCGTCCTTGAAATTGCAGATCAGCGGCACAATAAAGCCGACATACTCCTTGATGCTCTTGATTTCAGGGAAAATAACATCATGATATGCCATCGAACGGTCCTGCTTTTCAATGTTGCGCTGGAATGCTCTTGCCGCCAGATCATAGCGTATCTGTTCATTGATAAACTGATAATCGGAATCCGAACCGTCCGCCGGCACGATCATACCGATGACTGTTGCAAAAATTTCATGCAGACGCTCGATGCTGCTGTCGATTTCCTGATCTGTCAGTCCTTCGCTTGTCAGGCGGTTTTTGAGGTAGCTGTTCAGCTTCTGACGTGAAAAATGGGGCTGATTGTTCAGGACAGTTTCTCCTGCGATATCCTCCAGAATCTTGTCCATATAACCGATAACGCCCTGTACTTCCAGCGACTCCCGTCTGGTTTTGCTGAGCATCAGTTCAGACAGGGTGTGCATATAAAGCTGGGTGATCTCTTCCATGCCCATCTCAAAACGCACACAGATAACCGAGAGCATATAGGGATTGACAGCACATTCCAGACAGAAATGGTTTGTGTCGATAGCCTCCAGCAGGGCTTCTGTATCCGTGCGTGATTTCTGGTTGAAAATATAGTTCCAGTTTTCAATCAGCTGTCTTCTCTGCTGGCTGTTCAGCTTCTGCACTTCAAACAAGTCTGAATCCGGCATTGTTACCAGAGAAGCACACAGCTTCTGCATGGTCTGCGGAGACATCTTTCTGGTAGAAAGAATGACGTGTGCGCCTACTTCATCTATATTCGTAAGATTGCAGTAGTTGTCATAGAAATGACATACCGCCTTGTTGTATGCCTGTCTCATATCACCGGATACGATTTCATCATAGGAATCCAGCACCAGCAGCAGCTTTCCCTGACGCGCCAGATGCTTCAGATAGTCTTTCAGTGTATCTGTCACCTGATACTGCCTGCCCGCATCATTCTGTGTTTCGTGAATGTTGACGGAAAAGAAATTTGATCCTGTGAGCTTCCACATACAGTTGAAATACAATGTGATGAAATCCTCTGTCCAGCCCTTATATCGTGTTTCAAGATAACAGGCTGAGAACATACGCGCGGGAACGCTGATAACATACATATCATCGGGTACGTTCATCGTCCTCTGAATGTTCTGTACCTTTGCGTTTTGTTCTGAGGAATATTTGTTGTAAAGCATACAGAAAACAAACAGCTGCAGATACATACTCTTGCCGCGTCCGGTATTGCCTACGATCATACATCTTTTGCTTCTTGCGGCTTTACTGATAAGTTCTGCGGGATTGACTTCATGTCCGTTAGCGTCCTTGAAGGTGGGAATGACAAAGAAGTCCTGCGGATTCAGTTTGTTTCTGGCGGTATTGATAGAACGAGGCTCAAAGTACCGCATATCCTTCCACAGTTTTTCTTCGGCCTGCTTCATCGCATCTGCTGCAGCAATTTCCTCACTGAATAGTTTTTCAAAACTGCTTTTCCAGCCGCTGAGGATTTCTTCTATCCTCTGCTGGTCATTCTCCATATCTATACCGATCAGTCTGAGTATCGTCATAATGGTAAGACCTGTTATGATAATACCGCTGTTTGTCAGCCGATAGAAAAAGGTTCCTTTTGCATCTTTATCCAGTGTGAAGACCTGCGTCAGCTCATCGTCTGTTTCTTTCCAGTCGAAGCATGTCATTCTGCGCCAGACGATATCATCTATTTCTTCCACGCCGATATAGGTCAGGCACTTCCTGAGAAAATCTTCTCTTGTAGCTTCACATTCAGGCCGGCTCATCAGCAGTAATGTAAAAAATACCGCTGTGGGGTAATATACAGTAATTCTGCCGCTGTTGTCGCTCAGCCAGCCGCCCAGTACGCCGTTGTTCGTATCAGAGAAGCGAGCCGTCTGTTTTTCGATGAATTTTTGATATTCCTCGAGAACTTTGCTCTGCGTGAGGGAAGCGCCGTTGTTATACATATGCAGTTCATACATCAGACGATACAAATTATCATTAGGACGCACAAAATCTTCATCGGAATTCATTCCATATAATTTTTTAATGTCATCGCACAGATTATAGTAACTATGAGCCGTTCCATTGGTGTTCTCCGGAAAAACCGCTGTCAGCATCTCACGGATAAAGGCGTTCTTTTCAGGTATCGCCTGCGGAATAGAATACTTCATAATTCATTATCTTCCTTTCTTATGTGAGGATAATATCTCGTCTACGATTCCGTATGCTACTGCTTCTTTAGCGGAAAGTGTATAGTCCCTCTCACAGTCTTTTTCAATTTTTTCATAGGGCTGTCCGGTACATTCCTGTATCAGGGTATACAGTTCTTTTCTGCTGCGTAAAATCTCGTT
>CADCQO010000290.1 GCA_902803585.1 uncultured Ruminococcus sp. | reverse complement strand
TTTCATCCCACCAACGATCTTGATGAAGGCAGATGGAACCGCTTGTCAATCGACACCAATTACTATAATACCCGACTTCACAGGGGTGCTTTTGCCCTTCCGACTTATGTAACGAAACATCTGATGGAAGGCGAATAACGATATTTACAACAAATTATCATCATGGAGGAATGTAAAAATGGGAAAGGCTTTAATTATCGGTGCGGGCGGCGTAGCAAGTGTCTGCATTCACAAGTGCTGTCAAAATTCAGATGTCTTTGAGGAAATCTGCATTGCCAGCCGTACAAAATCAAAATGTGACGCTCTGAAGGCAAAGCTCGACGGCGGTAAAACAAAAATTTCTACTGCTCAGGTCAATGCTGACAATGTGGAAGAACTGATTGCTCTTATCAACAGCTTCAAACCCGATGTCGTTATCAATCTGGCGCTCCCCTATCAGGATCTTACCATTATGGACGCCTGCCTTGCAACAAAGGTAAACTATGTGGATACTGCCAACTACGAACCGCTTGATACCGCTAAGTTTGAGTACAGCTGGCAGTGGGCGTATCGTGAGCGTTTTGAAAAAGCCGGCATCACTGCATTGCTGGGCAGCGGCTTTGATCCCGGCGTAACCGGTGTTTTCAGCGCTTATGCAATGAAACATCAGTTTGACGAGATCAACTACATTGACATTCTCGATTGTAATGCGGGCGATCACGGTTATCCTTTTGCTACCAACTTCAACCCTGAAATCAATATCCGTGAAGTATCTGCTAAAGGAAGTTATATCGAAGACGGCAAGTGGGTAGAAACTGAGCCTATGGAAATTAAGAGAGTTTACAACTTCCCTGAAATCGGAGAAAAGGATATGTACTTGCTTCATCACGAAGAACTGGAATCTCTCGCCCTGAACATCAAGGGTATCAAACGTATCCGCTTCTTCATGACATTTGGTCAAAGTTACCTGACACACCTCAAGTGTCTGGAAAATGTCGGTATGACCTCTATTGAACCAATCGACTTTGAAGGTCATAAGATTGTACCGCTTCAGTTCCTGAAGGCGGTTCTGCCCGATCCGGCTTCTCTTGGCCCGAGAACAGTCGGAAAAACAAATATCGGCTGTATCTTCATCGGCAAGAAAGACGGCAAAGAAAAAACCTACTATCTCTACAATGTCTGCGACCATCAGGAATGCTATAAAGAGGTCGGTTCTCAGGCAATTTCCTATACTACCGGCGTACCTGCTATGATCGGTGCTGCCATGCTGCTGACGGGTAAATGGAACAAGCCCGGTGTACATAACATCGAGGAATTTGATCCCGATCCCTTCATGGACGCTTTGAATACCTTTGGTCTTCCGTGGAAAGAGAGCTTTAATCCCGATCTGGTAGAATAATTTCCTGCTATCCAAAATCAGAAAGCGGTCTGTCAATCCCTATGGGAAAGGCAGACCGCTTTTTTATGTTTCTTTTTCCAGTTCCCGCTGAATCCATTCCATAATCAGCCCTACAAAGTATATAATTTCTTTCTCTGTCAGCTTTCTGCCGCAATAGATATCGTGCCATTTGAAAAGCTGTTTTCGGCTGCAAGTGGCGGTAGCATGCTGTGCAATAAATACGGGATTTCCTTTATTTGGAGTCTGATAGCCATCATTTGGGATATGAGCAGGCGCAATATTCTTTCGTACATATTCATACGCCTGCTGTTTGATCCGTTCCATTCCCATACGGCGGCAATAATGCTTCATGTCCGGCGGTAAAGTAATTTCCCGAAGATAGGGTGATTTGGACAGCAGACGCAGTACAGAATCATAAGGATTTTTCTCCTCACCTTCCGGAACAGGAACAAAGTCAATATCTGCTTTTCTTGCCTGCTGCATCTGAAATTTCCGATCAATCCGGAAAAACTGATGCCCTTTGCGGAACTTTGCACCTGTCTGCTTGAAATGAAAAGCAACATTATGGCGTACACACTGTTCTCTGGTGTCCAGTATCCATGCGTAATCGCATATTCTGGCGTTATCACCGGATTCACCGCCGCACGTTACCGCTTCAATACAGCCCGAAGCAAGATATTTTTCAATGTTGATTCGTTCCAGCATCGGTTCATGAATGATTTCTTTATGTTCCGCTTTGATGTCCAGCAAAACCGGCAGGCGTTCATCGGCTGTACGCTGGTTTTCGCAGGTGCAGACAATCGTCACGTTGTCATATTTTCTCAGAGGATCTTTAGGAAGACACTGGTTAAAACGGTGTATGCGCTTAGTAATGATCTTGAAATGCAAATCTCTGCGGTAAGCTATCATATCCCACACAGCATCTCTCCATGCGTCTGCTTCTTCAATAAAAAAATCTGAAGTCAGACAAAGGTAGATAGGGTTATAATTACTTGTAAGACGAAAAATCTTTTCTCTGTTTCTCATAACAGGCAAATGAAAATCTTTGGTCTGTCTGACAACAGTGCTGTCCCTTCCAAATTTTTCATCCTGCCGGAACATATAGCAATTTTCACAGCCCTCACTGATTTTGTGGCATCCATGCCAAGGGTTCCATTCAATCATCGTAAGCCTCCTGTTGGTGATCTGACATCATTTTACAACATTTTCCTCAACACTGTCAACCATCAAACAAACTTACTCTATTTAGGGAACCCTTTTTATATCATGCCACTGTAACAGAACAAACAGCCGTCTTTAACAGCCTTCTCAAATCTTTTCCGTTTTCATCAAGCACTGTACCTTCATTGCGAAGGTGCTTTTCGATGGAAAATACATCACAGCCATTTTGCAGGATAATTTTCCGGAAACAGGCTTCTGCCGCCCTTTTCAGCCTGATGCGTATATTCTCCTGCTCCTTTTCATCTGTTCCGCTTTTCCATCGGACTGAAATACGGCTTTCCAGATGCAGCTGACCCCCTTCAATATAAGGAACCAGAATACTTTCTATGCTTTCTGCCATTTCCGGAAACAGTGTGCCGCTCTTCCCTTCAATCAGCAGGTATCCTGTGGTTTCTTCCTCTGAAAGCATACAGGCATAATTTTCTCCGTTGATCAAATAACTTCCGCTGACATTCAACGCCTGTGAAGCAGTGTTCTGCACGATGAGGGGAAAAATAACAGAATGTTGGGCTTCGCTTCCGGCCGCTATATCTTCCAACAGCGTACAATGCACAACCGGCTGTTCTACTGCTTTGCTGTCCGACAAAGCATTGATATCCTCTGAACGGCTGCCGAAACTTTTGACTGCCGTCAGAAGAGTTTCTTCTGCATTCTGACAGCTTACCATGAGATTCACGGTTTTGGGTATCTCTTTTGATGATGCAAAATAAGACAGTGTTTTTTCGCGATAGCTTGCCGCCTGCCGGTTCATCATAATGAACAAACACTGGTTCAGCAGCAGTTTTTTGCCGCTTTGATTTTCCAGCTGACTGACAGCTTGTGCAACAGTACTACCCTCTGTCAGGACAATCTCCATAGCATTATCCTGCTGAGGATCCTGTGTATCCAGTGTCAAAAGCAGCAGCCGGTATCCCTGTTCTGTTCTGTCAACGCCAATCCCCTGTACGATTATGCGTTGGTTCAGCTGCAAGCTGCCGCTGCACCCGCTTGTCATAGAAAACAGCATGACAAATATCATCAGAAGTGAAGCTGTACGAATGGTTTTCTTCAAGGCCGACACACCATTCTTTCCTTTATTTTTCAGCTTTTGATGCAGCAAAACGGCACACGGAATACCCGTCATCAATATTACCGCCAGAACAGCCTGTATATCAACAGATATGGACAGCAATGCACTGCTGACAGAGGGCAGAAAAAGCATACTTACCAGCAATATTACTCCGCTCGTCAGGGAAATTTTCACAAAGGATAGCTGTGGCAGTACAGACTGCACACTATACGCAATGCTGATGAAAAACAATGTCAGCTGACAGAAAAAACTGCACACGACAATCAGAATAAACAATGGATCCAGCCGCTGTAAAACTGATGAGCTGTCAATCGCCCGAAACATCTGAAACTGCTGATTTTTCAGATAATCCCCAGCAGAACCTACAAACAGAATTACCAGAAAACACGCCGACAGGCAGAAAAATACAGCATATAAAAATGCGCCTCGTCTGACATTTCCCTTAACCGCCGGTGTGAGAACATTCCACGAAACAACAGGGCTGAGCCGGCTTAATAAAAAAATCAGCCCTTCGCCAATCGCTGAAAACGACAAATAACGGCTCGGCGTCAGCTGTGCGGAAGAATATGACGGCATCAAAAATATCATCAGCACAGTCACGGCAGCAATAACCAGCCAGAACACCACAAAAGCTGTTCTTGCTACCGCTTCTACTCCTCTTGCGGAAGCATATACACAGCCCAGCACCAAAACAGTCAGAATCATTTTAGCCTGAACACCTTCAGGAAGAATGTCTGTCATAAAATAATACATGGCGGACAATCCGTAAAACGCTGAAATCAAAAAGTAACCAGCATACAAAAACGGAATTCCTTTTCCGATAAATTTAAAATGCTGCACACTGTATTCACAGACTGACACACCACCCCTGTGACAAAGCCCCATTGACGGCAGAAAAAGTACTGCACTGACAGGTATCATCAACAGAAGCGGCAATAACAATTCCCATATGGAATCTATACCCGACACTTTTGAGGAATACAGCATGGTCAGCGCTAAACGGCTTACAAACAGCAGTACAAACAGCTGTCCTGCTGTAATCATAGGCTTATGACGGTTCATCTGTATTCTCTCCTTTTTTTTCGCAGTCAGCACCCGGCAGATCCTGCACTTTTTCGGTTCTGTGTGACAGTATTTTCCAGTCTGCCCTTACCATGACATCTCTCAGAGCAACGGCACTTATCGGAGAAATCGGTGTCGTATACGGTACGCCGAAGCTGGTTTTGCCGCAAAGATTGACCAGCAAAAGACAAATCGCTGCC
>CADCQO010000289.1 GCA_902803585.1 uncultured Ruminococcus sp. | reverse complement strand
TTCTAAAATCGGGCATTCCCCTGATCTGCCGCTTTATTATAGCACGAATTTTGTCTTTTGCCTATCTCAATCTTTCAGCAAAAACGCCGCTATTTTTGGTTATAATAGCCAAATCCGGAGCATTCACAAGGAAAGTACAAAACAATTGCCGGACTTCGTTCTGTCTGTCATGCAGCAGTCCGAAGCCCGACAAAATCATAAATGATTCGCCGCCAATTCCCGTATACGCTGGAGCTGACCGGAAAGATAGAGATAGCCAAAAAGTGCTTCAAGTCCGGTAGCGGTGTGATAATCGGCAGAAGAAGCATTTTTCGGAGTATGGGCAGTATGAGCGTTGCGCCCTCTGCGGAAAATATCCATTTCCTCTTCTGTCAGGAGCGGCTCTATTCTTGCAAAAAGGCCTGCCTGCGCCTCACAGCGTACCCTGTCAACTTTCAGTTTGTTCAGTTCCCGCACCGGACGGTTTGCCGCACAGACAATTTCCTCCCGTACAAAAAGGTCGAATACACCGTCACCCACAAACGCCAGTGTCAGAGGGCTTAACTGCTTCGGATCGCAGTCGTATAATGTCAAACGTCCCAAGTTTTATTCCTCCGTCATTCTACAAAGTCAAACTCGATATCATACATACTCACGGTATCGCCTTCTTTGATGCCTGCTTCCTTCAGGGCATCAATCACCCCTCCGGCGATCAGCACACGCTGGAAATACTGGAGGGATTCATTGTCATCAAAGTTAACGGTGCGAAGAATCCTCAGCAGCCATTCACCCTCTACAAAGAATACGCCGTCATTCTGTGTGATCTTTACAGCCTGCTTTCCGATTTCCTCTTCCGGCACTGCCGGCGCTTCTTCCCGCTCATAACGGGCGATCGGCGGCAGTTTGGAAAGCTGTTCCTGTATTTCCTTCAAAAGCGGTTCTGTCTGGTAGGCGATTGCCGCCATGATCGGGAAAAATTTATAGCCCTGTGCTTCTATATAGCGCCGGAAATCTTCTACTGTTTCATCATCAGTCAGGTCGCACTTGTTGGCCGCTACGATCATCGGACGTTCCGCCAGTTCC
This sequence comes from uncultured Ruminococcus sp., assembly GCA_902803585.1. Lineage (GTDB taxonomy): Bacteria > Bacillota > Clostridia > Oscillospirales > Acutalibacteraceae > UBA1213. Next base: position 1,916 of record CADCQO010000289.1, on the reverse strand, counting down.
GGATTGAACTTTCTCAGTTCGCTGTTGATGGTTTCAAAGTCCTGTTTCGGATCACGTCCCTCGCTGCCGGAAACATCGACAATATGCAGCAGCAGGCGGCAGCGTTCCACATGACGCAAAAACTGATGTCCCAGTCCCAGACCGTCATGTGCGCCCTCAATCAGGCCGGGAATATCCGCCATGACAAAGGAAGATTCCTCCCCCATGCGGACAACACCCAGTACAGGTGTAATCGTTGTAAAATGGTAGTTGGCGATGATCGGCTTTGCCTCGCTGACAACAGAAATCAGCGTGGACTTGCCCACATTCGGATATCCGACAATTCCCACATCTGCCAGCAGCTTAAGTTCCAGCTGTACTTCGTAGGATTCACCAGGCAGACCGGGCTTTGCAAAACGGGGTGTCTGCCGTGTCGGCGTGGCAAAATGCGTGTTGCCGAAACCGCCCTTGCCGCCCTTTGCCACAATCACAGGGGCATCGTCTGACAGATCGGCTAAAATACGTCCGCTTCCGGCTTCTTTGACAACTGTTCCTTTCGGTACACGGATCACAAGGTCGTCCGCCTTTTTGCCGTTGCAGCGTCCGCCCCTGCCGTTCTCGCCTTTTTGTGCCGTATATTTGCGTTTATAGCGGAAATCCGCCAGCGTAGAAAGGTTCGTATCCGCCACAAAAACGATGTTGCCTCCTCTGCCGCCGTCACCGCCGTCAGGCCCTCCCGATGCTACGTACTTTTCACGGTGAAAGGTAACAGCACCATCGCCGCCGTCACCCGCCTTGATATATATTTTCGCAATATCTACAAACATTTTGCTCTTCTCCTTCTCAGCTGTACCGGTAGATCCGGAATTTCCCCTCTACATAACAGTACTCTCCCACATATTCAGCTTTCCCCTGTGCAGAGAAAAGCGCCAGCAAATCGTCAGCATAAAACTTTTGCAAAGGTTCGCTGTCGTCCTCTCCGACAGCTTTCAGATAATAAACACCCTTCTCATCTTCATCAGCCGTATCCGCATTGAATACAAGATAAAACTCCTTTTCTGACGGCAGGGTATTGATGGCAGAAACATAGTCTGTATATTCCTCCAGCGAAGTAAAAAACACATGGTCCGCCTGTGAAAGTTCGCATGAATAGCGTGAAAACTGCCGGTGACATTCCTTGCTGAAAGACAGCATCAGAACGTTTTTATCCTTTATGGTCTGCTGCAGACTCAGGGTATTATCATAAACCATGACAGAAGGCACACTCAGACGGCTCAGCCCGACCGCCAGCACCAGCAGGCACACAAAGGTCAGCAGCAGACTGCCGCATTTCCATTTTCTGACCAGCATATACAAAAAAGAAACCAGCACGGTCAGCAGAACAGGAACAATAAAATACAGATAGCGTTCTGCAAAGCCGATAAGGAACGGCACAGTGCAGGATACCAGCAATGTCATGATTACCACGACCAGCAACAGGAACAGGCTCATCGGATTCACACCTGCCAGCCACCGCCGCAAGTGCCGGAAACGAAAGTGCTTCACGGCGGACGGAACCGACCTGATTTTCGTGACAATTCCCTGAACGCCTGCTGTACGGCGGAACAGGAAAAGAACCGGCACGGCAAAAGCTGCCGCAAACAGCAGCAATACCGGTATGACCGTCAGACACCATATGAAATCTGAGGAAGAAAGCCCCAAAGAATCCGTTATCAACCGCCTTACTGCAATCTCGGTCTGACGTGAAAAATCAGAAGCTCCCGCATATCCTGTTTCTGCAAACAGCTGACGCAGGGCAGGAGGATATACCACAAAAAACGTAAGAACGCCCGCCGCCATCGTGCAGCCGTAGAGCAGAAAATCCTTCCAGCGTTTTTTCACCAGATAGCGCACACAAAAACATACCGCCAGAATAAACGCAGTCAGCAAAAACAGAT
>CADCQO010000288.1 GCA_902803585.1 uncultured Ruminococcus sp. | reverse complement strand
GCTATTGTATCCGAAAAAGCGGACATTTCCAAGAAAGACGCAGAAAAAGCAGTGAATGCCATGATTGAGGCAATCATCGAAAATGTGGCAGATGGCAAAGAGATCCGTATTGTTGGCTTTGGTACCTTTGAACGTCACGAGAGAGGCGAGAGAGTGGGCTGTAATCCCCAGACTAAGGAAAAGATCACCATTCCTGCTTCTAAGGTTCCCGCTTTCAAGGCAGGTAAAGCTTTCAAGGATGCTGTTGATAAATAATCACCATGTAGCAGAGGCCGGTCACACGATCGGCTTCTTTTTCTTAAGGAGGAAATTGTGAATGAGATTAGATAAATATCTGAAGGTTTCCCGTCTGATAAAGCGCAGAACGGTAGCAAATGAGGCTTGTGATGCAGGCAGAGTACTGGTCAACGGCAAACCTGCCAGAGCTTCTTACGAAGTAAAGGCCGGTGATGTGCTGGAAATTTCGATGGGGGCTCACCCTATCAAAGTAAAAGTCGTAAGCGTCAGCGAATATGCTAAAAAAGACGAAGCAGCAGCCATGTATCAGATTGAAAACTGAAAACGGAAATGACGGATTACCCGCTGCCGGAAAATGAAGCACCCGAAAAGCTCCTGTCAGATGGACACCGGAAACAGCGGCTGCACTCCGGCATCAAGGAATAAACACCGCTCTGGACGAATATGTATGAATGTAATGATTCGTAAAGGAGCGGGGATTATGGCGAATGAAGAGAAAATGACTGTTGTTCGGAAAAGACACAGCATTATTATGGAGGACAGAAAAGCTCTTACCCTGACTGGTGTGAAAGATGTGTCCGGCTTCGATGAACAGAAAATTGTCCTTATGACGGAACTGGGAGAATTGACAATCAAAGGAACAGCCCTCCATATCAATGATTTCAGCAACGAAAGCGGTGAACTCAGTCTGGACGGCCATGTGGATTCCCTTGTCTATACGGAGGACAAACGGCAGGAAGGCGGCTTCTTTGCCCGACTGCTGAAATAGGGTGATGATGTGCAGCAAACACTATATGAACAAACGGAGATATTTTTGTGGTCATTTGTCATAGGAGCGGTTCTTGGGGGAATCTACATCTTACTGGCGGTGATGCGTGTCTTGTCACCGCCCAGCACAAAGCTGCTCGTCATTACCGATCTGCTGTTTACAGCGGCGGCTGCCCTGCTGAATTTCCTTTTCGCTCTTGCCAGAACAAACGGGCGTATTCGCGGGTATGTTCTGGCGGCAGAACTGGCGGCATTCCTGCTGCTCTTTCTGACGGTCGGAAAACTGCTGCAAAAAAGTGCTTTTGTGATAAGAAGTCTTTTCTGCAAAATGATAGGTGTAATTACCTCCCCCGTCCGACACTTTCTGTGCCGTTTACAGGACAGGTTCACTAAAAAATGTAGAAATTTGCTGAGAAAAAGTAAAAAAAATTGAAAATTCACTTGCAAAATGATGTCGTTTTGTAGTATAATAAGTATCAATCCATTATCGGTTGTCAGCGGAAGGAGGAGCGCAATGGCAAGGATAAACGATAAAAAAGGTAAAGTTAACGAGGCGGTAAAAACGCAGACAGTGAGAAGAAAAACACATTGGATGCTGTATATTGCGGTGGTTGCTTTGGTCATTTATGTTGCCATCACGATTGTCGAGCAGAATGTGAAAATTCAGAGTGCGAAGGAAAAGCTCTCCACACTGGATAACAAGATTTCTATTCAGAAAATCGAATTGTCTGAGTTGAAGACGGTAGCTGATTCCGCTGAAAAACAGGACTATGATTCTGTTGCCAATTATATTGAGAGAATTGCAAGAGAAAAGATGGATTATGTAAAAAGCGGTGAGGTTGTCTATATTAACATTGCCGGTAATTGAGAGGAGAAAACTGTTAAGTATGAGTCTTGAGGTAGGAATGATTGTAGAGGGTAAGGTAACAGGTATCACGAATTTCGGTGCTTTTGTGGATCTTGAGGACGGAAAAACGGGAATGGTTCATATTTCCGAGGTAGCACCGACCTATGTAAGCGATATCAAAGAACATCTCAAAGAAGGACAGACCGTCAAAGTAAAGATACTGAGTATCGGTGAGGACGGCAAGATCAGCCTTTCTATCAAAAAGGCTCTGCCGCAGCAGCACCCCAACGGACAAAGACCGTATAATAAGGGTGGTTCTTCTTCCCAGAGACCGCGCAGCGGAGGTTTTGGCGGCACACGCAGCACTACCAGCAGCGGTCCCAATGGTTACGAGTGGCAGCCGCACAGACAGCCGGAGTCTACCAGTTTTGAGGATATGCTGTCCAGATTCAAGCAGTCCAGCGATGAGAAAATATCTAATCTGAAGCGGGCGAATGAAACGAGAAGAGGTACTTCCCGCAGAAATAACAATTCTCCCAAATAACCCACGCAAGATACAAGAGTCGCCCGGCGGCTCTTTTTTCTTTACTTTTTACGAAAAGAGGTTTTACGATGGTTATTATCCATGCGGTCATTCATACACAGAATAAAAACAACATAGTGATGCCGGACGGTTTTATCCGTTTTGAACAGCATACCATTACAGCACTCGGAGAGATGAGCGCTTACCAGCCTTCAGACGAGGAAACGGTATGGGACGCAAAGGGGCTGGCGGTCTACCCGGGCTTTATTGATGCACATACACATTTAGGTATGTTCGGGGACGGTCTGACCTTTGAAGGGGATGACGGCAATGAGGACACCGAACCCATCACACCCCAGCTCAGGGCCATAGATGCCATTAACCCACTGGACGGTTATTTCGGCGAGGCTGTCAGCGCAGGTGTGACAACCGTTATTACAGGTCCCGGCAGCGCAAACCCTGTCGCAGGGCAGATGGCCGCCGTCAAAACCTTTGGAAAGCGAATTGATAAAATGATCGTCAAAGCGCCTGTCGGCATGAAATTCGCCCTTGGTGAAAATCCCAAATCCACCTATAACGATAAAGAACAGATGCCCGTCACCCGTATGGCAACAGCCGCCCTGATAAGAGAAATGCTTTTCAAGGGCAGACGGTACTATCAGGAAAAATGCAGCTATGAGCAGGATAGGGAAAATCTTGACGAACCGGAATGGGATATGAAATATGAAGCACTCCTGCCGCTGTTCCGCAAAGAAATTCCCGCCCATTTTCATGTACATCGGGCAGATGATATTTTTACGGCAGTTCGTATTGCAAACGAATTTGATCTGGATTATGTGCTGGTTCATGCAACAGAAGCCCATCTCGTCTGTGAGGAACTGGCGGAAGAACATTTTCGGGGCATCCTTTCAGGACCTATACTGAACGACCGCAGCAAACCGGAATTACGCAGCCATTCTCCGAAGGCAGCAGGTATTTTGTCCCGTGCAGATATTCCGACAGCCCTGATTACCGACCATCCGGAAACGCCGGTGTCTTATTTGCAGCTGTGTGCGGCAATAGCGGTCAGAGAAGGCATGGACAGAACAGAGGCGCTGAAGGCGTTGACGATAACGCCTGCCCGTATCTGCGGAATAGAAAATCGTGTCGGCTCACTGGAAGTGGGCAAAGATGCCGACATGGTGCTGTATGAGGGTGACCCGCTTGACATTACCCAGAAGCCCAAAGCGGTGTTTATCAGCGGCGTACAGGTGAGAAATACTATTTGTGATAATGTATAAATTTGTTGTGCAAAGTTTTATATAAAATTTCGCAAAAGTATTTGATTTTTTTGTTTATTGTGTTATAATAAAGTTAATCCCAAGGTGGTTCTTTTCGGAGAACAGTATCTGAGGTATTATCAAACCCTTAAGGAGGTTCGTTTTATGAAGTATAATATTATAGGCAGAAAGGTCAATCTGAGAGATAACTTCAAAGAACGCTGCTACAAAAAGCTCGGCAAGTTTGAGAAAATTTATTCTGATGATGCAGAAGCAACAGTTACCGTAACGGTTGAGAAGAACAGACAGACTGTTGAAGTAACAATCCGTGACGGTTCAATGGTATATCGTGCTGAGAGTACGGCT
>CADCQO010000287.1 GCA_902803585.1 uncultured Ruminococcus sp. | reverse complement strand
GAAGGAATTCTTATGTTCCGCATTTACGATATCGTTGCTGGCTTATGTTCCTGCTGTTGCGCCTTTATAATAACAGGAGAAGGCAAACTTTGAGAATATCACTTATGTACGCGGCGATGATGATTCTCATAAACTCTGCCAAATGCCTGTCTGTCGGGGACAGTGTTTTCATAACTGCATTTATGTTGAAACAATAAGGGGTGTTAACGATGGAGTACAAAGGGATACAAAAAATACATCAGGGGGACTATATCACCCGCTATGATGTTTATTATGAAACGGCAAACGGCAGGAACAAGAAATATGAGATGATCAGCCGTAACCCGCAGATAGAAGCACCTGAGCAGATCAGAAAAGGAAAACCCGATGCGGTTGTTATGATTATCCACGATGAGAGCGGTGAACAGCTTCTGCTGAATTATGAATACCGTATGGCGGTAGGCGAGTGGGTGTATAATTTTCCTGCGGGACTGATTGACAGCGGCGAAACCTATACAGAAGCCGCCGCCCGTGAACTGCGGGAAGAAACAGGACTTCACCTTGAAAGAATCAGCGAGGTGTGGAAGGAAAGCTATTCGGCGGTAGGATTTTCTAATGAAAAAACGGTGGTAACAGTGGGCATTGCGGCGGGTGATATCAGACCGAGCGATTCTGATATGGAAGAAATCAGAGCGGGCTGGTACACCAGAGAGGAAGTACGCACCCTGCTGGAGCAGGCTGTTTTTGCCGCAAGAACACAGGCTTACTGTGCCTTATGGAGCAGAGGATAACTGCGAGGAGGTGTGGGGTTGAAAAAGCTCTTTGATGAGATACCGCATATAGAAAGTGAACGGCTCATGATTGACAGGCTTCGTCCGGAGGACAGTCAGGCACTGTATGAGCTGATGACAGATAAAAGTGTCTACCGCTATGTACCGACATTTCTTCTGGAAAAACAGACTGATGACCCGCAGGCGATTATTCAGCAGATGTACACCGGATGTATTGAAACGAGAACAGCGATTTTTCTGGGTGTTTTTCTGAAGGAGAACAGAACCTTTTGCGGAATGGTGGAACTGTACGGCTACAAAGAAGCGATTCATAAAATCAGTATCGGACAGCGTCTGAAAAGTGACTGCTGGGGGAAGGGAATCGCATCAGAAGCGGTTGACCTTGTAGTGAAGTACCTGTACAGCGAAACAGATATTGAAATCATCACGGCGAGCAGTATGCCGGATAATATAGCTTCATCAAAAGTACTGCAAAAAAGCGGTTTTCAGTTGGTGGTTGCCGCCTCAGAAGAAGACTGGGGCTTTGAAAAACCTGTTACTGTCCATAAATGGATACGATAGCAGTATTATGTAAAAAATAATAGCCGGATTCCATTCTGAATGCAGAATGAGGAGTCCGGCTATGTTTTTTAACGTGAGTTCGGCATAGGAAGTTCAGGAGGATTTTCTATATTTGGCGGGAAAGTGCGGAATAGTGAAGTACAAGATGCCGTTCAGCAAGCGGATTTTCTATCGAACTCACGTTTTTTGTTTGCTGTCTGCTAACCTCTCGATTTTTTCAAACATGAGGGTAATAGGGCCTTCCTGACTGTCTACATGGAAATGTCCCGCATACCAGCGCTTGTATGTCAGCTTCTTTTCAATCGTGCCGAGCCATTTTTCGGTGGTTTTATCAACCTTGCTCTGGTCAACGCCCCTAAGAAATGCCCAAGTAGGCTCGTAATCTATTGGTGTGGTGTGCGAAAATACGCCGTCCACCTTCCAGCCGGCTTTTTCAAGCTGTTGTTCAACGTATGCCTTGATGGTATCGTCAGGCTGTTCTGAGGCAAACCAGGGCCAGCCCCGCATCAGACGGATATACTTGTCAATCGAGTATGCCCCGCCGATGACAACGTATTTTTGTCCGTCAAAGTCGTAAATTTCGCCGTCCTTCGCAAAAAGCAGACTGGGATACTGCTTTTCCTGATAAACAATTCCCCCGTGCCAGGGCTGTTCTTCATAGGAAGGAAGATGAAAGGGGCGTT
>CADCQO010000286.1 GCA_902803585.1 uncultured Ruminococcus sp. | reverse complement strand
AGGTGCTGCATCAGGGCTGACGATAGCGACAATGCGGCCGGCTGACAGCATATTGCCGTACCCTATATTGATTAGTTTCATGTAGTATCCGTTACTGAAAACTTATAAAAAGTTATAAAACAACTTTGCAGGTATCACAATGATATATTCTATCGGATAATTTCAGAACAAATATTTTTCAACCTGCGGGTTACTTTCAAAAGCTGTTTTTCACTTTTTAGAATATTGCGTGTTTTCCGGTAACATACTCCTTTCTTGCTTTTTTGAATATTTTTCAGATATTCTGTGCTGTTTCTTTTTATTTTCTGACTCTTGCCGTCTTATTGATGTATCAGCTCTAAAATTGTTTTAACTGTTAAAAGCCCCTATCATTCGATATTTTGTATCTGCTCCCTGATTTTCTCGATCTCCGCTTTGATTTCTACTACCTTATGCGCCAGTTCAGCATCGCATACTTTTGAACCGGTGGTATTGGCTTCACGGTTCATTTCCTGTACGATAAAATCCAGTTTTCTGCCGATAGGCTCGCTCTTTTTCAGCAGTTCCTCCATCTGTGCATAATGGCTTCTCAGACGGACAGTTTCTTCATTGACAGCCGTTTTATCAGCAAAAATAGCCGCTTCTGTCAGCATTCTCTGCGGGTCGATGCTCGTATCCTGCAAAACCTCCGACAATCTGTCGTACAGCTTCTGACGATATTCTTCCACCGTGACAGGCGAACGCTTTTCGATTTCAGCGGTCAGCGCCAGAATTTTCTGTCCGTGTGAGAGTACGTCTGCCGCTAATTTTTCGCCCTCCTTCTCACGCATTGCCATAAAATCGGCAATGGCTTTTTCTCCTGCTTCCCTGACAATGGCGGTCAGTTCTTCTTCACTTTCAGGCGCTTTGGCAACGGTGAAGATATCCCCGTAATGTGCCAGCAGTGAAACAGAAATATCGTCCTTCAGATCATAGGTATCTCTGAGTTCCCGCAAAGCCTGCACATAGCCTGCCGCCAATGAATGGTTTATTGTGACACTCGCCGCCAGACTGTCATTGGCTTCGATAGAAACATAAATATCTACTTTGCCTCTTGATACGACACGGGATACCATTTCCTTGATTGTTTCCTCCAGAAAACCGCAGCCTTTCGGCAAACGGCACTGAAGTTCCAGATAACGGTGATTGACGGCCTTGATTTCAAAAATCGTCTGCCGCCCCCCTGCAAGACCTTCAAACCTGCCGTATCCGGTCATACTTCTTATCACATTGCTCACTTCTTTTCCTTAGATAGTCGCTTACATATTGTATAACATTCTGCAACAACTTATTTTACCAGTTTACACGCTGTCTTGTCAACACACAACCAAAAAATTCGCTGAATATTTGTTAGTATTAACCAAAAAAATTGTCGTTCAATCCCTTCTTTCGCCTTTCTTGTCTGCCATCAAAAAAGATGTTTGAATATGCTCCTTCTGCGGCATAATAACAGCAGGACAGCCGCACAAAAAGTAACCGGTCTGTCCCAGTTCCGCCGAAAGTATGGTGATCATTTGAAAAAATTTTTTCATCGCCTCGTCAGTGTGCTGTCGCCTGTTCTGTGCGGACTTTTCCTGTCCTGTGCCGTTATCGGCTCTCTGACTCCCGATACACTGACAACCTCTGTGCTGACCAGAGAATTCTTTCACAGCACCTTTCCTCTTTCCCTTCACTACAACAGCACCCATACCATCACCGCTTCAACCGATACCGCTGACAAATCCGATTCACTGACGGCGGAACTCATGCTGTTTGACTTCTTTCCCGTCAAAGAGGTCAGCGTGACTCTCAGTGAACACCGTCAGGTCTATGTCAGCGGTGAAACCTTCGGTATGCGTTTATATGCCGACGGACTGGTTGTTTCTTCTGTGTGCAGAGTCCCTGTGCCGTCAGGCACGGCTGACCCTGCAGGAGATGCCGGCATTCAGCAGGGCGATATCCTTCTTTCTGTCAACGGCGTACCGCTCCGCACCAACGAACAGCTTGCAGAAGCAGCCGTCCGGAGCGGCACACAGCCCCTTATCCTGCGTGTCAGACGCGGTGACCAGTATTTTACCGCCTCCGTTACACCCGTTTATGATACAGACACCCATACCCCGAAATTAGGTCTGCATATACGGGACAGTATCGCTGGCATCGGCACAATGACCTTTATCGACCCCCGCACAAAACACTTTGCCGGTCTGGGACATGGTATCTGTGACACTGCAAGCGGCTGTCTGATCCCCCTGCTGAACGGCGATATTGTACCCATCAGCATT
>CADCQO010000285.1 GCA_902803585.1 uncultured Ruminococcus sp. | reverse complement strand
AGGCATAAGTCAGAATCGTCATAAATTCACCAAACCAAAAAATTCATTCACAGCGAAGCACTGCCGCAGACTTCTACTTTCAGGTTAACTGAAGTTCTGCGGCAATTCCACTTTCAGCTCTCTGCTTTTATTGTTTCCGCTATTGCCATCAGGCGCTGTATGCGGTGATTAGCACCGGAACGGCTGATAGGTACAGACAGTGCCGCTCCCAGTTCACGAAGATTGTATTCAGGGTGATCCAGCCTTATGACTGCTATTTCTTTCAGATCGTCCGGCAAAGATTCCAGACCCCTTTTTTTGCGGATCACTTCAATCGCCATCAATTGTTTGGCGGAAGCATCTGCCGTTTTTTTGAGATTGGCAGTTTCTGAATTGGTCTTGCGGTTCACACGGTTGCGGACAGACTTCATCATACTGCTTTGCATAATACTCAGAGCCGCCATCGGTGCGCCGATATAGGTCAGCATATCCTCAATGATACTGCTTCCCTTCAGGTAAACGACATAGCTTCCCTGACGGCGTACAGTATGCGGTTCGGAACTGATTTCAGAAATTTCTGAGATGATACGTTCCAGATCTGCCGCAAGATTCTTGTGCGGTACGGCAAACTCCATGTGATAGTCTTTTTCGGGGTCGGTCACACTGCCGCAGACTAAAAACGCCCCCCGCAGAAAACAGGCGACAGCATCATCTCCGTCAATATTCGCCCGATTGATACGCAGATTCGGCTGTGAGGTTCTGTGGCCGAAACGGTCAAAAACTCTTGCACAGTCGTTTTTGTCCGGTACAGAAAGCGAAAACACACTGTTCTCTCCCCTGCGTCTGGTCAGCTTCACCGTCATTTCTACGATCGTACCCGTCACAGCCGCTAACTTTTCGGAATATATCATGGCTGCGGGCCGTGATTCTGTTGTCAGTGCAATACATGAAGCACTGAAATTCTTGGAAAAAAGCAGCATACCATACACTAACGCAGTCTGCTGTTCCTCTGTCGATACAGGAGAAGTACAAAGTTCCTCCTTTGTTTCTTTTGAAAAAGACATTCTGTTTCACCGCTATTCCTTCGCAATATCTCTATGGTGAACGATTACCTTCTGACCCGATTCAAGGATGTGCTTGTACAATATTCTTGTCATGGTAACAGAACGGTGTTTTCCGCCCGTACAGCCTGCCGCAATGACCAATTGACTCTTCCCCTCCCGCAGATACAGCGGAAGAGAATAATCCACCAGTGCCAGCATTCTCTCAGCAAAGCCTTTTGACTGTTCAAACTGCATCACATAGTCAAATACACACGCTTCAAGGCCCGTATGCCGTTTGAGTTCGGGAATGTAAAACGGATTCGGCAGGCACCGCACATCAAACACCAAATCCGCTTCTGATGGAATGCCGTATTTGAATCCGAAGGACAGACAGGTTACTGTCATTCCCATAGAAAGTCCTCCCAGAAACAGCGATGAAATTCTTTCTTTCAGCTGCATCTGCGCCAGAAGAGAGGTATCTATCACATAATCCGCTCTTGCCTTGACCTGCATCAGCAGCCGCCTTTCGAGCAGAAGGGCATCTTCTGTCGAGCCTTTTGTCACATCGATAAGCGGGTGCTTGCGCCGTGTTTCTTTGTAGCGCCTGAGCAGCACCTCATCTCTTGCATCTAAAAACAGTATTTTGTACGGTTTGTCTTCTGATTTCAGCCTGTCAAGTGCTGTAAAAAGATCAGTGAATACATCTCCTGAGCGCACATCTGTGACAACAGCCATTTTTTTCATGCGCTCATCAGAGGACTTTTCACACAAGTCATAGAAGGTCGTCACCAGAACAGGCGGAATATTGTCCACGCAGTAGTAGCCGATATCTTCCATACTGCGCATGGCAACAGATTTTCCTGCACCCGACAAGCCCGTAATAATCACAAATTCCATTTTTCCATCACCCGATACGTCTTACTTTCTTCCTACAAACCTTACCTCACAGCAAAGGTCGATATCCTTTTTCTCCCTTACAACCTCCTGAATATGTGCAATCAGATCCAGCACATCCTGTGCTGATGCACCGTTGTCATTCACAATAAATCCTGCGTGTTTGGGGCTGACCTGTGCGCCTCCCAGACTGAAGCCCTTCAGACCGCAGTCCTCTATCAGCGCCGCCGCATAAGCCCCTTCCGGACGTTTGAAAACACTTCCTGCGCTTGGGTGGTTGATGGGCTGTTTTGCCTTTCTCCGCTCCATCAGTTCTGTCATTCTTTCCTGAATATCCCCCTGTGATTTCGGCGCAAGAAGGAAGGTAGCGCTCAGAATAATATTGTCGGTATCCGTAAACAGGCTGTGACGGTAGGACAGATCCAGATCTTCCCTATGGGCGCGCTTCACATTGCCCTTGCTGTCCATATAATCCACCGCCGCAACAACCTGCTTCATTTCGCCGTCATATGCCCCTGCATTCATGTATACTGCACCGCCGACAGAACCTGGTATGCCCCATGCAAATTCCAGACCGCCCAGCGACATATTCTTGGCAAACACACATAACTTTGCCAGACTGCACCCTGCACCCGCACGAAGTGTATTTTCTTCTGTCAGGGCAATCTCGCAGAAAGCACCGCCCAGTTTCACAACAAGACCGTCAATACCTTTATCCGACACCAGCAGGTTGGAGCCCATGCCCAGTATGAAGTACGGCACATGATGCACCTTACACAGCAGAATAACCGCTCTGAGGGAATGGATATCCTTTACCTCGCACATGGCGTCCGCCTTGCCGCCGATACGGAAACTTGTGTGGTTCTTCATTTCCACATCTGTCATAATTTCCACATTTTCCTGTCGTATCAGTTCAATAAAATGATTCTCTATCATACATTACCTCATCATATACTAAAGTTTATTTATCAGAACGGAATCGTTTTCACGCCGCCTTCTTCCTCTTCAGGCAGATCAAGCCCCAGAAGCTGAAACAGTTCACGGGCAGCATTATAGCCCATCTTGCGCTGACGGTTATTCATTGCCGCTACTTCGATAATGACCGCCAGATTTCTGCCGGGCTTTACGGGAATTGTGAGGATCGGTATGTGATTGCCGAGAATTTCCGTCATTTCGTTGCTCATGCCCATGCGGTCATATACCTTTTTGTTGTCCCACTGCTCCAGATTGATAACCATGTCGATTTTCTCGCTCATCTTGACCGAGCCCATACCGAAGAGCCTTCTGGCGTTGATAATGCCGATACCTCTCAGCTCAATAAAGTGGCGTATGTTGGCGGGGGACTGTCCGATCAGTTGTTTATTGGAAACCTTGCGTATTTCCACCGCATCATCAGCAATCAGACGATGACCGCGCTTGACCAGTTCGATTGCCGTTTCACTTTTGCCGACACCGCTGTCACCGACAATCAGCAGACCTTCACCATAGACTTCTACCAGTACACCGTGTCTTGTCACTCTCGGTGCAAGCTCCGTGTTCAGCAGAGAAACCAGCGATGCTGTCAGAACAGAGGTTGTTTCTACACTGCGGAGAACAGGAATTTTATATTTTTCTGCCGCCGACATCAGTTCACCGTACGGGATAATATTTCTTGTGACGATGACAGCGGGCGGCTGGAGTGAAAACAGACGTTCAATGACATGGTAACGCTGTTCGGTGCTGAAACGGTTCAGATAGCTGTTCTCAGTGTTGCCGAAAATCATCATTCTGCTGTTGTCAAAGAAATCCAGAAATCCCGTCAGTTCAAGTCCCGGACGGGTAATATCACGGGAAACGATCTTGATATTTTCGGGTTCTTCGGGCATATAAGCTACCTCTAAGTCAATTTCCTGAATGATCTTTGCAAGCGTTACGGAAAATTTCGATTCCATTGGGTTGGTACACCTCCGATTCAATAAGTAAAGGCTTTTCGCCCCACGTTCTCCCTTTCGGGAATGATATATTCATTATATACTATTTTTTTGTTTTTTAAAAGAGTTTTATTATAAATTTAACAGGATTTTAAAAAACTCTTTTGTTGACCGCTCCAACGTGATATAATGTATAGTATCTTGTTATAATTGGTGATTATATGCGTGTGTTAATTTTCAGCGAGGTATTAGCGCCCTTTGTCAGCGGTATTGCCAGCTATGTAGAGGTACTCCGGAAAGGACTGCAGTCTCTTTCGCATGACGTAATGGTCGTTACCTCATCGCCCTCCGTCAAAGAGGTTTCCTATCTTGAACAGGAAGGAATTATCCGCTGTCCTGCCAAAATTGTCAAAAACAAATACGGCTTTGAGTGCAAGGACAGCAGAAACGGTAACCTTATCAATTTCATCGCTTCCTTTCAGCCCGATGTGGTACATATTCATACCGATACAAAGATCGGCTATCTGGGACTGGCCGTTGCCGACAAATGCAACGCTCCCGTTGTCTTTACGATTCATGACTACTTCATGGACCGCTTCGCTTCAGATTCCTCTCAGATGGTCTGGAACTTCAAGACCTTCTTTGAAAAACGGCATTTCTGCGATATGCTGGATAATGCCGACCTTGTAACGTCCTCCTGCAGCCGTGCGTCGCTCTTTGTGCAGAAGGCCGAAAGACAGCGCAAAGTGATGCTGATCCGCTCCAATACCGATACCGAAAAATTTGACTATCATCACATTTCCCCTGCCGCTGTCCGTAAAATGCGGGAAAAATGGAATATTCCCGCCGATGCTGCCGTCGCGGTCTTTGCAGGCAACCTGACTGTTGAAAAAAATCTCGAATTTGTCCTGACCGCCTTTGCACGATACATCAAACCTTCTGACAATATTCGTCTTCTGCTCGTAGGCGAAGGCACAGAAACCAACTACCTCAAGCATCTGTGCCGCACCCTCAAAATTCAGGATATGGTCGTTTTCACAGGTACTATTGCAAACAGCGCTATGCCCAGTGTCTATTCTTCCTGTGATATTTATGTCTGTTCTTCTGAGGACGGGCTGATGTCGATGTCCTTCATTGAGGCAATGGCGTGTGGTCTGCCTGTGCTTGTGAAGGAAGATAAAGAGCAGATTGTCCATAAAACCGTCAATCACGGCATAAACGGCTTTGTTTTCAATAAAAAATCCGAATTCGCCCATTATCTCAAAACGCTTGCAGGTCTTGATGAAACCAAACGCCGCCGTATCCGTCAGAGTGTGCGTGACTCTCTCGTCACCATTGATGATACCAATATGGCACAGCAGTACCTGAAAGCCTACCGCATTGCCCGCGCCAAATATCAGACAAAAAAGTACAAATAAAACGGACTGCATTACGCTCAGACGGAAAATTGATCATGGAGATGAAAAAAATGGTGAGTGAAAAAGAAAAGAAACTGCTCAAAGTGCAGACACCGTGCTATGTGATTGATGAAGAAGCACTGGTGCATAATCTTGAAATTCTCCGCTATGTGGAGGAACAGACCGGCTGTCATGTACTGCTGGCGCAGAAAGCCTTCTCCGCTTATGCACTCTATCCCCTTATCAGCCGGTATATCAGCGGCACAACTGCAAGCGGTCTTTTTGAGGCGCGTCTTGCTTATGAAGAAATGAAGGGAAAGCAGGTACACGTCTATTCCCCCGCCTACAAAGACGAGGATTTTGATGCTCTGCTTTCT
>CADCQO010000284.1 GCA_902803585.1 uncultured Ruminococcus sp. | reverse complement strand
CGTACAGCCCATTTTGCAGCCGACCTGCGTGGAGATGCAGGTGGTGTATCCATGATGATATTTCATCAGTACAGACTCCACCGCTTCGCCGTCTGCAAACGAGAGCAGATATTTCCTTGTATCATCATAAGACGAAATCAATTTTTTTTCAATACTTGCAGAAAAGATATAGTAGTTCTGCACAAGTTTTTCTCTTAATTTCTTGGGTATATTGGTCATTTCATCAAAGGTTTTGACCCCTGACTGAAGCCATTGATACACCTGAGCCGCTCGATAGGACGGTTCACCGAGTTTCTGAAACGCCTCAGCAATCTCTTGTTCATACATTGACCCTATATCCTCAGGCATATCAATCACTTCCTTTTGAATAAGCTGATAAAGAAACCGTCCGTTCCATGAAGGTGGGGCAGTAACGTCAGTTCATTGTCCTTTTCAGGGATACCCCTCTGAAATCCTTCCGGCAGCATCAGCGGCAGCGGTGCGAAATCCTGATGTTCTGCCAGAAACCGCTCTGCGTTCCGGTTATTTTCTTTCGGATTGAGCGTACAGGTCGAATAAAGCAGTACCCCTCCGCTTTTCACAAAACCTGCCGCATGGTGCAGAATACGGTATTGTATCTCCGGCAGTTCGTCCAGCCCCAGATCTGCTTTGTAGCGCAGTTCGGGTTTCCGGCGCAAAATGCCCAGACCCGAACAAGGCACATCACACAATACCCTGTCTGCTGAAATATCGCTCTCAAAAGCGGCAGCATCACACGCTTTTGTTCTGATAATGCTGATGCCCAGACGTTCTGCACCGCTGCGCACCAGACCCAGCCTTGCCTCGTACAGATCACAGGCGATAATTTCCCCCTGATTCTGCATACGCTCGGCACAGGTGAAAGTTTTTCCGCCCGGTGCTGCACAAACGTCCAGCAAGGTATCTCCTGCCTGCGGATCCAGAAAACGGCAGCAGAGCTGTGAGGCAATATCCTGTACATGAAAGTGCCCTGCCTGAAAGGACGGCAGCTGTTCCACTGCACCGGTATTGGTCAGCAATAAACCATTTTCCTCCCACAAGGAAGGCTCCGCTCCTGTACCGCTTTCCCGCAGTGCGGCTGTCAGACGTTCAGCGTCCGTCCGGAGTGTGTTCACCCGTACACATAACGGCGGTCTGCCGGTCAGCGACTGCAAAATACCAAGTGTATGCTCGTCACCGTAGCTGCTGCGCCATAGCCTCACGATTGGTTCAGGGCAGGAATAACGAACAGAATAATATTTGTTTCTGCCTTTTTTGATATCCGGCAAACGCAGCCCGCTGTCCCTTGCGGCAGAACGCAGGATACCATTGACAAAGCCGCCTGCATTTGAACAGCCAGATTTCCGGCAAAGGCTGACAGTTTCGTTGACAGCCGCCGAAGAAGGAATGTTATCGACAAAGAAAAGCTGGTACAAGCCCATACGCAGCAGTATTCTGACGGCAGAATCAATCTGTGAAGAAGGACGGTCAGCACGGACAGCGATATTATAATCCAGCAGCAGTTTGTTTTCCAGTACACCGTAAAACAGCAGCGCCGCCAGTCTTTTATCCCTCTGCGTCAGCCGGTTTTCACCCAGCACAGTGTCCAGCGTCAGATTGGAATAGGACTGATCTTCCTCTACTCTCCGCAGTGCTTCAAAAGCCGCCTGTCTTGCCGTCATTTCCTGCATTCTTTTCTTCTCTCCCTTCATACGACCTTCATTTTTGAACAAAGCATCAGTATTCCCCTGCTGTTTTCAGTCACTCAAAACGCAGCTGCTCCGGTGTCATGCCGCGCAGTCCGTTCAGATAGGATTGAGCAGACATTTTTTTCTTGCCTTCCGGCTGTAATTCAAGAATCTCGACTGCACCCTCTCCGCATGCAACAATAAAGGGCTGCAGGGACAAAACCTGTCCTGCCGTACCTTTTCCCTCTGCTATCACAGTGCGGTGAATTTTCAGCCGTTTACCGTTGAGGACTGCTCCTGCACCCGGCCATGAGTTCAGTCCCCTGACCTGATTGTGTATCTGCTGTGCGCTCCTGCTGAAGTCAATGTGTGACAGTTCCTTTGTCAGCATAGCAGCATAGCACGACTGGCTGTCGTCCTGCTTTTCAGGCTGCAGCGCACCCTCTTCGGCGGCATGAATCGTCCTGACGATCAATTCCGCACCTAACGCCGATAATCTGTCGTGCAGTTCATCGGCAGTTTCATTTTCACCGATATCCAGTGCCGCCTTCATAAGCATATCGCCCGTATCCAGTCCGGCAGACATCTGCATGGCTGTAACGCCCGTTGTCTTTTGTCCATCGAGAATTGCCCACTGAATCGGTGCTGCGCCGCGATAGGCAGGCAGCAGGGACGCATGGACATTGATACAGCCATACGGCGGCAAAGACAAAATATCCTGCGGAAGAATTTTACCGTAGGCAACGACAACCACCACATCGGGTGCAATTTCCTGCAGCAAAGCAAGCGCTTCACCGTCTTTCAGTGTTGTCGGCTGATAAACAGGAATATCGTGCGACAATGCACAGACCTTGACGGGCGGAGGCATGAGATGGTAGCCGCGCCCCTTCGGTTTATCGGGCTGTGTAAAAACAGCCGCTATTTCCTGACCGTCCTGTATCAGTGCCTCCAGACAGGGCACTGCAAAGTCAGGCGTTCCCATAAATACAATTTTCATCGTTTTTCTCCTTCCGTTTTGCTTTTTTTCAAAGCGCAGTACGGGGCAGAGTTACTTTTTCTTTTTTCTTCTCACTGTTCTGACAGCAGACGGCAGGGGTTCTTCTCTGCGGATAATATGTTCTTTGAAAAGAATACCGTCCAGATGGTCATTTTCATGACAGATGGCTTTTGCCAGCAGACCTTCAGCATTTACCGTAAAACGGTCGCCCTCACGGTTATATGCCTCTACTGTTACATACATCGGACGTCTGGTAATGCCGAATTCTCCCGGACAGGACAGACAGCCTTCGCTTGTTTCCTGCACACCGGAAGTGCTGAGAAGGCGGGGATTGACAAATTCCACCAGACCGTCACCGATATCAATGATAAACAATCTTCTGAGAATGCCCACCTGAGGAGCCGCCAGACCCACGCCTTCTCTCTCCTGCATTGTTTCATACATATCGTCCAGCAACACTTTCAGTTTGTCATCGAACTTTTCTACAGGACGGCATACCTTCGCCAGAACGGGGTCGCCCTCTTTCACTATATTTCTGATCGCCATACAAATTCTCCTTTTTTAGCTGCTGACTGTCAGCGGACAGCCTGCCGTTTTTCTCCGCACGGCTTTTTTGGGTTTCGCCTGAAATGCACCCTCCGCAGAGAGCAAAGCCTCCTGATGACCGCTAAATAATATTATCGGGGTCGATATCAGTGTAAGCGGTAATATCCGAAAAGTTCCGCTGTTTGCCGAATTCTGTCAGAAGACGAGCCAACAGTTCACGGGAACGGCGGTTATTTTTGAATTTAATGATAATGCGGTAACGGAACCTGTTGTTGACACGGGCAATGATCGCAGGTGACGGACCCAGCACACGCATTGGCTGTTCTGCATATTCACTGCCTGCTAACACACCCAGACGCTCCGCAAAAAATAAAGATGCCTGATAGGTTTTCTGTTTGTCCCCTCCTGCAAAAACCGCTACGCAGACATCTGCGAACGGCGGGTACAGCATGGAACGGCGCAGACTGATTTCACTTTCAAAAAACTCACCGTAATCCTGTGCCGCAGCCAGTTCGATAATAGGATTTTCAGGCTCATAGGTCTGAATGACTGCCCTCCCTGCCAGATCGCCGCGTCCCGAACGTCCCACCACCTGTGTCAGCAGGGAGAAAGTTCGTTCATAACTGCGAAAATCATCGCTGTGCATCATCATATCAGCCGACAATACGCCGACCAGAGTAACCTGCGGAAAATCCAGCCCCTTTGCTACCATCTGCGTACCAAGCATAATGTCATATGCCCCGTCGCGGAAAGCACCGAGCTTTTTTTCATACGCATATCTCTGCATGGTGGAATCGGTATCCAGACGCAGAATTCTTGCCTGCGGAAATAACTCTGCCAATTCCTGTTCCGCCTTCTGCGTACCTGCCCCCGCATAACGAAGTTTTTCCGAATGGCATACAGGGCATTTGTCAGGGGTAGGCGAGGAATAACCGCAGTAATGACACATCAGACGATTATTGGCGCTGTGATAGGTCAGGGAAATGGAACAGTTCGGGCATGAAATTACCTGATTGCACGAACGGCAGGCAACAAAATTATTATGTCCCCTGCGGTTCAGCAAAATAATGGACTGTTCGCCCCGTGAAAGATTTTCTTCTATCTCCTCAAGCAGGACAGAACTGAAATCGGAAGGATTGCCCTGCTCACGCTCTACATTCATGTCTGCCGTAATGACGCGGGGCAGCTGTGCCGTACCGTAACGGCTGCCGAGCGTATAAAGGGAATACCGACCCTGCTGTGCAAAGTAGAAGCTCTCGACCGAAGGAGTTGCCGAACAAAGCAGCAGAGGACAGCGATGATGGAAACACCGCAGTTTTGCCAGTTCTCTTGCATGAAAACGGGGAGAAGCTCCGGATTTGTAGGAATACTCCTGTTCCTCATCCATCACAATGAGTCCGATTTTTTCAAACGGTGCAAAAACTGCGGAGCGGGTTCCGACAACAATAGATGCTGCTCCGCTTCTGACACGCTTCCATTCGTCCAGACGTCTGGAAAGCGATAAACCGCTGTGGAAAACCGCCACGCTTTCACCATAGCGGGCAGTAAATTTTGCTAAAAGCTGCGGCGTCAGGGCAATTTCAGGAACCATGCAGATCACGCCTTTCCCGTCCTGATGCACCTGATCGATCAGCTTCATAAAAACGGAGGTTTTGCCGCTGCCCGTTACACCGTACAGCAATGAAACCGATGGTTCACCGCTGTGATAGCGTCCGAGCATGGCACGATAGGCGTTATCCTGATCGGCCGTCAGGGTAATGGCGGCAGACGGCGGAAGTGCCTCCTCATTTCCGGACGGTGCAGGGGGGGCTGCTTCATAGTAAGCACAAATGCCTCTTTTCACAAGATTGTCAACCACTGCGCCGGATACGCCCGTAAAATAACAGATTTCCTTTTTAGAAACATCTCCCACCGCCTGCAGTGTGCGGATCACTTCCTGCTGGGAAGGCGTGAGTTTTCTGTCCGGTTCCTCTGTCCGGAGCGTTACCATTTTAATGCTGACGTCCTGCAAACGCCTCTTCACGGCTTCGGTGCGGGAAAGCACCCCTTTTTTCGTCAGCTTTATCAGCAGACTGTCGTCTGTCAGTCCCAGCGCACTCAGCAGTCTGTCCTGACGGACGGGTGTTCTCCGCATCCTGAGGTAATCGACAATCTGCTGTTCATCATCAGAAAGCGTGACTGCCGGATCGCTGCCGGAAAGTGCATAGTCATACATGACATTCAGCAGAAGTCCTGTCGGAAGCATGGCGCGACACGCATCAAAGAGGGTGCAGAAACATCGTTCTTTCATATGGAAAGCGAGCTGTACAAGTTCCTCAGAAAGAACGGGTTCCTTGTCCAGCACTTCCTGTATTTCTTTCAGCCCCGCAGTGTCCTCTGTTTCATGCAGGGACAGGATCATGCCCTGCCGCAAAGAACCGCTGCCGAAACGTATCATGACACGACAGCCGATCTTCGCCGCCGGCCGCAGATGTTCAGGCACGGCATAATCATACGGCTTATCAAAATGAAAAGCTGTTTTGTCAACGGCAACGCCCGCTGTCAGAAAATGGTCAGTCATTGATATCGGGTTCGAGTATCTCAAACTTATGGTCCTGAAATTCTTCGATAGCTACCAGTACCGGCTTGTCACAGACTCTTCCCACAGGCTTGTCATTGTTTTTGCTGTTCTTTTCTCTCTCCGCTGTAAGCTCGTCCGTAATTTCTCTCGCACGTTTTGCCACCGCAATGACCAGTGCATACTTGCTTGTCTTGCCGGCAAAGATATCATCTACCGACGGTCTTGTGTAACGTTCATACATACCAATCACTCCTCTGATATTTTCCTGCTTTTTTCCTTTTGCAGAATCGCTTTAATCTCAGCGACGCAATCTTCCAGACGGTCATTGACCACAACATAATCGTATTCTTCGGAAAGCGGAATTTCCTCCTTTGCCCTTGCCAGACGCTGAAGGATCACTTCTTCCGTTTCGGTGCCTCTGTTTCTCAGACGCTGTTCCAGCACTTCCATAGACGGCGGCAAAATAAAGATACTGATGCAGGAGGGAAAATTCCTCTTCACCTGCTGACAGCCCTGTACCTCTATTTCCAGAATAACATCCTTTCCTTCTTCCATCCATTCTTCCGCCTGCTTTTTCGGTGAACCGTAAAAATTGCCGACATACTCCGCATACTCCAGAAAACCGTTTTCTTCGATCATCTTCAGAAATGTTTCCCTTGTGACAAAGTGATACTGCTCACCGTTTTTTTCACCAGCTCTGGGCGAACGGGTTGTGGCGGAAACCGACACACGCACTGCATCATCTTGTTTCAGTTGGTTCACAACGGT
>CADCQO010000283.1 GCA_902803585.1 uncultured Ruminococcus sp. | reverse complement strand
GACACTTCCGGAACATCTGACACTTCTGACACTTCCGGAACGTCCGACACTTCTGAAACTTCTGACACTTCCGGAACGTCCGACACTTCTGAAACTTCTGAAATTTCCGGAACATAAGCTGACGGCTTGAAAATGAATCTGCACACAAAAAAAGACCGGACACACGATTTTTTCGATCATGCGTCCGGTCTTTTCTGCTATCCCGTACAGCCTCCAGCCATTGCCTGAACTGCCGGCTGTATCTCTATTCTACACCATACCGCCGGAAACCTCAAAGGAATCGGCGTGTCGTTTTACGGTAAAACAGCGGTTTTTTGCGGTATTTTCCAAAAACTTCTCTCCGGCAGTATAGCAAAATCCCCCCTGACGTGGTATAATGTAAGGAAAACGAAAAAGGAGAGTGAATATGAACCGGAAAGAACTGCGTGAAAAAGCAATGGGGCTTCCGCTGAGTGCGGGCGTGTACATCATGAAAAACAAGGACGGCGAGATTATTTATATCGGCAAGGCAAAGGCACTCAAAAACAGGGTCAGCCAGTATTTCGGCTCTCAGAACCATCACACCGAAAAAGTCCGGCAGATGGTGCAGAATGTCGACCATTTCGACTATATTTTGTGCAGCAGTGAGTTTGAAGCGCTGGTGCTGGAATGCAGTCTTATCAAACAGCACCTGCCGAAATACAACATTCTCCTGAAAGACGACAAGGGCTATAGCTATATCCGCATTTCTGATGAAGCGTGGCAGAAAATCACCTTTGTCATGCAGAAAAACGACGACGGCGCAGAATATTTAGGGCCTTACATGAGTGCTTGGTACGCTAAAAATGCGGTGGACAGTGCGCTGAAAATCTTTGGTCTGCCGTCCTGCCGGAAAACCTTCCCGAAGGACTGCGGAAAAAGCAGACCGTGTCTGAATTACTACATCAAACAGTGCTGTGCGCCGTGCAGCGGGAAAGTGACGCAGGAAGAATACGCCGGACGTGTCAGAGAAGCGGTTGACTTTCTGAAAAACGGCGGCGGCGAAACCATCAGACGGCTCACCGGACAAATGAACACGGCGGCGGAAAATCTTGATTTTGAGTCAGCCGCAAAACTGCGTGACAGGATACTGGCTGTCCGGAAAATCTCACAGAAACAGCAGGTTGTCGCCACCCGCCTGCCCGAACAGGACGCTGTCTGCATGATGACGGAAGGCGAAGATGCGGCTTTTGCTGTACTGCGCTTTGCAGAGGGCAGGCTGTACGACAAGGAAGATTTCCTGCTGAAGGACTGCGGCAGAGAAGCGGACGGAGCGGTTCTGCGGGGAGAATTCCTGAAACGGTACTACACGATGCGGAAAAGCCCGCCGTTCATCGTTCTGGACGCTGTGCCGGAAGATGAAGCCCTGCTGTCGGGGTGGCTGTCGGAGCAGAGAGGAAAGAAAGTAAAGTTCCTCTATCCGCAGAAGGGCGAACAGCAGAAAATACTGGAAATGTGCCGTCAGAATGCCGCCGAATGCCTTGCACAGAGTCACGGCCACAAAGGACACGAGCTGTCCGCTCTGGACGAATTGGCAGGTCTGCTGGGGCTGTCCGCACCGCCGGAGTTTATTGAATCTTACGACATTTCCCACCTGATGGGCAGTGAAAACGTGGCGGGAATGGTTGTTTTCCGCAGCGGCAGACCCCTGAAAAGCGCCTACCGCCGTTTCGCTGTCAAAGGCTTTGACGGACAGAATGACTATGCTTCGATGCAGGAAGTGCTGACACGGAGATGTGAGGAATATTTCAAAAACAAGGACAGCGGGGAAGGTTTCGGACGCTTGCCCGACCTGATTCTGCTGGACGGCGGAAAAGGGCAGGTTTCGGCTGTGCGGGAAGTGCTGGTGCGTTTTGGTCTGGACATTCCCCTCTACGGCATGGTAAAGGACAGCCGACACCGCACACGGGCTGTTACTGACGAAGGGCAGGAAATCGCTGTTTCCTCCAAACGGCAGGCGTTCACGCTGATATCGTCCATTCAGGACGAAGTACACCGCTTTGCTGTCAGCTATCACCGTACAGTCAGGAAAAAACACTCCCTCACGTCCTCGCTGACGGAAATTGACGGCATCGGTGCGGAACGTGCCGGCAGTCTGCTTTCCTTCTTCAAAACGCTGAAACGCATCAGCGAAGCGGACATCGGAGAATTGCTTCAGGTTCCCCGCATGAACCGACCCGCCGCCGAAGCCGTCTACCGGCACTTTCACCCCAGCGAAGAAAATGATAACGAAAATCCATCGGATTAGTACGGATTGTTATGCAAAAAGTCGATTGACAATTCACCCTGATATTTTATAATTATATGGTATAGTAGCAGTAATATGGCATGATGGGCTTTGTCTGCCCTTTCAGAAGCACGTCACACAGGAAGAAGTGAAAGCATGAGAGTCATCACAGGTTCTGCACGGGGACGCAGACTGACCACACCGGCAGGTGATGCTGTCCGCCCCACCACCGATAACGTCAAGGAATCCGTTTTCAGCATCATACAGTTTTCTGTCGAGGGCAGAAAGTTTTTGGACGCCTTCGCCGGAAGCGGACAAATGGGCATTGAAGCACTGAGCCGCGGCGCATCTTCCGCCGTCTTTCTGGACAACAGCCGTACTTCATTGGAATCCGTCCGCAAAAATCTGGAGCTGACAAAGCTGTCAGAGCGGGCAAAAATCCTCCGGACAGACACACTCGCCTATCTGAAAAGCTGTCGGGAACGCTTTGATATCGCCTATCTCGACCCGCCCTATCAGCAGGGACTGTTACAGGCGGCACTCGCACTGATGCCGCAGGTCATGCAGGAAAGCGGCGTTGTTTTGTGCGAACACCCCGCAGAAGAAGCCCTGCCCGAAACTGTCGGACGGCTGACAGCGAAAAAGCATTATCAATACGGTAAAATCATGATTACCGTTTATTCCGATAAGGATGTGGAAGGTATATGACAACGGCAATTTACCCCGGCAGTTTTGACCCCGTTACAGTGGGACACTTAGACATTATCAAACGTGCCGCCAAACTGTTCGACCATGTGATTGTAGCGGTGCTGGTGAACATGGAAAAAAAGCCATGGTTCACGATAGAAGAAAGAACCGCTTTTCTCCGGAAAGTGACCGAAGGAATAAAAGGCGTGGAAATTGCCTCCTTTGACGGTCTGCTGGTGGATTTTGCCGCCCGCCGTCATGCACAGGCAATTGTAAAGGGACTCAGGGCTGTATCGGACTTTGAATATGAATTTCAGATGGCACTGACCAACCGCAAGCTTGACGACAATATCGAAACGGTATTTCTGACAAGCAGTGCCGAAAATATGTATCTCAGCTCCAGCATCGTCAAGCAGGTAGGATTGTTCGGCGGGGACATCGAAACATTCGTCCCTGACGGTATAAAAGACGATATTCTGCTGAGAATAAAACAAAGGAGTCAAAAGAAATGAAACTGGAAATGCTCATAGACGAATTACAGGAATTGGTCGATACCGCTTTCAAAATGCCGTTCAGCGGCGGAAAAAAAGTCGTCAATGCAGAGCGCATTCAGGAAATCGTCGAAGAAATGCGCACCAATATCCCGCAGGAAGTGCGTCAGGCAAAGAACATTGCCGCTGACAGAAGCAATATCATTGCCAAAGCCAAAAAGGAAGCCGAAACCATCGTACAGCAGGCGGAAGAACGCGCCAAGTCCATGGTGGAACGGAGTGAAATTATCCGTCAGGCACAGCAGAAGGCAAACGAAACCATCGCAAAGGCAAACGATGAGGCCGCACAGGTGAAGCAGGCGGCGAACCGCTACATTGAAGGCATCATGAAAAAGGCGGACGATGAAATGTCTATCAACCTCGCCGCCATCAAAAAAACCCG
>CADCQO010000282.1 GCA_902803585.1 uncultured Ruminococcus sp. | reverse complement strand
GCCATTCCCTCCAGCACTGCCTCGTCCAGTCCTTTATCTGCTATTTTACGCATTCTGTCCACGCCGTCATAGTCCCTGTCGGCTGAGATAAAATCAGCGACAAAAATCACTTTGTCGAGCAGCGTCATACCTGCCCGTCCGGTGGTATGATAGCGGACAGCATCAATGACTTCCTCATCATCAATTCCCAGCACTACCTGTATATATGCGCTGCCGGAAATAGCGTGCCACAGCTTGGGCGATTCCCGCTCCATGTCTGTCAGCACAATCCCCGCTTTTGCGATCAGCGCCATCTGTTCTTTTTCGCCTGTTTCTTTGGTGGCATCGTGCAGAATGCCTGCCAGTTCCGCTTTTTCTATATCAGCGCCGTATTTTCTGGCGAGCCGCACCGCCTCTTTTGCTACATTTTTGGAATGCTTCAGGCGCGGCGCTTTCATACGCTGGCTGATAATGTCCTCATACAGTTTCAGACCCATGATTATCAACTCCAATACAGCTTATTATACCAACTTCCTTTGTCTGTTGCAAGCACTGACAGCTATTTTTCGCAAAAAATCGTTCTGATTCACGCAAAGACAATCACCATCAGGTCATAGAACGAATGCAGTATAACAGCTGTCCACAGGCTTCTGCTGCGTGTCGTGCAGACGCTGAAAAGCACACTCAGCACGATGACTATGACAAATCCCATGCTTCTGAAATTTGCCGCAAACACGCCTTCACTGATCCAGATGGGAAAATGTATTGCCAGAAACATCAGCGCATTTCCGCCGAACGCCAGCCATTTTTTCCAGTCAGCATCAGTATGCTTCAGCGTGGCATTCAGGAAAAAGCCCCGAAAAACGATTTCCTCGCTCAGACCCACAAACAGCACAATCATCAGCCGTGAAGGGTGGAAACTCTCGCTGACAGCAAAGCCGTGATGCCGCACAACTGACCCGATCAGCACAAAAACCGCTAAAAATACGCCTGTCAGCAGGTATTTTGCCTGTTCTTTGCCGAAAGAGAAGAGCTGTTTGTCATCAAGCAGCAGGCTGCTGCGGAAATGTTTTATCAGCAGAAACGCCGGCAGTGTCCATATGAGGTTTTTGAGTACACCGTCCCGCAGAAAAGTGAAAAGATACTCATTCTGCACACTCTGCTTCAGAGACGGCACAATCAGCAGTTCACACACTGCCCACATTCCATAGAGCCAGACGGCAAAAAGCAGCCATGCCGCAGACAGTTTTTTGTTTTTTATCATCATTTTTCACCTGCCCGTCAAACTGTTCTCAGCAGCCATACAGATGATTTTCATGAATGTACGCCGCTACTTTTTCCGGCACAAGCCCGTCAATGCTTTCGCCCGCCTTTACACGGGAGCGCACTTCCGTAGAGGACACATTCATGACATCAATATCCAGAATTTCGGTTTCAGCGCCTGACTGACGCAGAAATGCGGCGTGTCTGCGGAGTTTTTCAGCATGGTCGCCGCTGCGGGGAACGGTGCAGACAGTCGCCAGACGAAAAATTTCCTGCGGGTTTTTCCAGTCCTGTATGGTCAGAAAGGCATCTGCTCCCGTAATCAGGAAAAACCTGCTGTCGGGATACGCCGCTGCCAGTGTCTGGAGAGTTTCAAAAGTATAGCTGACCGTCTGCCGGCTGATTTCCATATCGCTGACGGCAATATTTTTTTCTCCTTCAAACGCCAGACGGCACATTGCAAGCCGGTGTTCAGGCAGGACAGCGCCTCCTTCCTGTTTGAAGGGCGACACATAGGCAGGTATCACCAGTACCCTGTCCAAAGACAGACGCTGTATAAAAGCTCTGGCAAGCGCAGTATGTCCGTTATGCACAGGGTTGAAGCTCCCGCCGAATACTGCAGTCCTCATACTGCTTTCTCCTTTCGCAGAAAATCACTCTGCTCTTTTTCTGTTTCTGCCGGCTTTTGGCAGTTCGATTTTAGGTTCATCAGGATTGCGGCGGTACAGCACGAATTTTGATCCGATGACCTGTATCACCTCGCTGCTGGTAGCAAGGGCAAGCATTTCTGCCGCCTCACGGGGGGTAAGCTCTGCTGTTTCCAGCACCTTTCCCTTGAGCAGTTCTCTGGCGGTGAGTGCATCGTCCGCCTGTTTGATAATGGCATCGCTCATGTTGCCCTTTCCGATCATGAGGATTGTATCCGCATTCATTGCCAACGAGCGCAGAAACGCTCTCTGTTTACTTGTCAGCATAATCTCTTTCCTTTCTTTTTTGCCGGAACACCGTCAGTTCTGCTTGTATTTCTGGCTGAGAAGATGCACAAGCTCTTTCAGGGCTTTTCCCCGATGACTCATCGCATCTTTCTGGTTGTCGCTCAGCTCTGCAAAGGTCTTGTTGCCCTCCACAAAGAATATCGGG
>CADCQO010000281.1 GCA_902803585.1 uncultured Ruminococcus sp. | reverse complement strand
TCTGCATCTCCGTCTGTGCTTCCTTCTGCATCTCCGTCTGTGCTTCCTTCTGCGTTTCCGTCCGCATCTCCATCTGTGCTTTCAGCCGGAAGCTCTTCATCAGCAGAAGATCCTTCCGGCTGGTTGTCTTCAATTTCCTGACTTGCTGCAACAACTGTTTCATCATTATCATCTGGTTCGGCTGCAGCAGACAGAGATACTGTCATCGTAAGCAGTGCCGCAGCCAACAGAGCGGCAATTCGTTTCATAGGTGGGTTCCTCCTCTTTCGTAGTTCATTTATTCCTTTATTCTGTTTCTCGCTCATAATCCTATTTATACATTTTACATTATACTTGAAGCAGGAAAAAAATACAAGTCTTTACGTCCTTCTGCCGTTATTTTTTCTCCACTTTTTTGAGTGTTCCGTCCGTACGCTGCAGTGTCGTCTAAAAAAGCAGACACACCTGCTTGTGGTGTGCCTGCTGACAGTTTATCGGGCATATTCAATTGCACGGGATTCACGGATAATATTGACCTTGATCTGACCAGGATACTCTACCTCTTCTTCAATCTTTTTACAGATATCACGAGCCAGCAGCACCATATCATCATCTTTGATCCTTTCAGGCTTCACAATAATGCGGATCTCACGTCCTGCCTGAATAGCAAAGCAGCGTTCCACACCGTCAAATGAGGACGCAACCTCTTCGAGCTTCTCAAGACGCTTGATGTAGTTTTCCAGATTTTCTCTTCTGGCACCCGGACGAGCCGCAGAAATCGCATCTGCCGCCTGTACCAGACAAGCAATGATCGTCTTGGCTTCCACATCACCGTGATGAGCATGGATAGCATGAACAACCATTTCATTTTCCTTATACTTACGGGCAACATCAACACCGATCTCAATATGAGAGCCTTCGATATCGTGGTCAAGTGCCTTGCCGATATCGTGCAGCAAACCGGCACGGCGGGCCATTGTCGGCTCCAGACCCAGTTCAGAGGCCATCATACCTGCCAGATAAGCTACCTCCAGTGAGTGGTCAAGCACATTCTGACCATAGCTGGTGCGGAAATGCAGACGGCCCAGCAGCTTGACAAGCTCCGGATGAATGCTGTTGATACCGGCCTCGATAATTGCTCTTTCGCCCTCAGATTTTACGATATGTTCTACCTCACGGCGAGCCTTTTCATACATTTCCTCGATCTTGGAGGGGTGAATACGTCCGTCTGCAATGAGCTTTTCAAGTGTAATACGGGCAATTTCACGTTTAACCGGCTCAAAGCAGGACAATGTAATAGCTTCTGGTGTGTCATCAATAATCAAATCAACACCTGTAAGTGTTTCAAGGGCACGGATATTACGACCCTCACGGCCAATGATGCGGCCCTTCATCTCATCACTGGGCAGCGGAACAACAGAAACCGTTGATTCGCTGACATGATCTGCAGCCACACGCTGAATGGACAACGAGATAATTTCGCGGGCGGTTTTTTCACACTGCTCTTTGGTTTTCTGTTCGTACTCCATGATTTTGACGGCTTTTTCATGCGCCAATTCGTCATCGAGATGATCCAGAATATAAGCCTTTGCCTGCTCCTGTGTAAAGCCGGAAATTCTCTCCAGAACGCCCATTTCGCTCTGCTTGATTTTCTCTGCTTCTTCCAGACGATCCTCAGCAGCCTTGATTTTCTGGTTGACAATCTCTTCTTTTTTCTCTAAGTTCTCAAGCTTCTTTTCTACAGATTCTTCTTTTTGCTGAATTCTTCTTTCCTGACGCTGGATTTCTTTCCGTCTGTCAGCAATTTCATGTTCCGCATCGGTCAGCAGCTTATGCGCCTCATCTTTACCGGCAATCACTGCTTCTTTTTTAAATGCTTCCGCCTCACGCTGTGCTTCTTCCCTGATACGTTCAGCTTCCTTCTCGGCAGAACCGATTTTTGTTTCGCCTACCTTTTTCCGATACTGAATACCCACAAAAAAAGCACCTGTACCAACTACTCCTGCCACAAAAACAATAAGAATAATGGCAACAATAGGTTCCATAATGAACTGACACCTCCTGATTTGAATTAGATTCTGATGTTCCTATACCTTCTGAAAATCCATTCATCAGCTCAAAGGTGCCGCGGGGGAATTATGATACGATATTCTTTTCTCCGTTTTTCTTCACAATAGAAAACGCTCCTTTATCACAGTCCGGCCAAAACGGATGCCGGCATACTGCAATGACATGATTCAGGTAATATTTGACAACATCCTCTGCCTGTACAGCAGGGACACAAGTGATAAAAAATCCACCGCACTGTCCACAACACAATCCGGCACTCACGAAACGGGGTTAAATATTAAACGAATATACACAGTCATCTTCCAAGAAAGAAAAAGATGAAAAGAAAACACGCCTGACCCCTCAACAGCTTACACATTGAGATGAAAACGCAGATGGGGTATAAAAGTTTTTTCGGTCACAAAATACAAATATTCCTTGTGCCTACAGATTTATTTTATACTAAATCCTCTTATATTGTCAAGATTTTTATGCAAAACATAAGAGAAGTAGCAATATATACATATTTAAACAACACAATTGTTGCAACCTACCCTACCATTTTGGCACGTTCTGCCAGACCGCCGCTTCCAGTTTCAATTTTGGAGGGACGGCAAAAATAAAAGCGCCGATGCCATACAGAATCAACTGTTTTCTATGTACCGGAAAGAACCCGAATCCCTGCATGCAGGCTTGCGGACAGTGAACTGCTGCTCCGTCTGGCACTCGTGCGAAATACGCTCCAAAAAAGAAAGAGCCGATTCCATACAGAATCAACTCTTTTCCACGCGCCGGAAGGGACTCGAACCCCTGACCTACTGGTTCGTAGCCAGTCACTCTATCCAGCTGAGCTACCGGCGCATACACCCTATCGGGTACTCAAATATATTACCACATCTTTTCGGAAAATGCAAGCCCTATTTTAAAATTTTTTTCAAAAAGTTTGTCTTTTTTCGCAAAAAAATTCCCCGTACACTTTGTACGAGGGATTGAAAGGAAGGGGTGATGTACTCACCGTCTGTAGTATTCGGAGTCTTCTTGCCGATTCAGGATAAAACCTCAGTCATCAGCGGTTTTTTTGGCTGTATCGGCGGACTGACCCGCCTTTTGTGCGCTTTCACCGTTTTCAGCAGGCTGTACGCTTTCACTGCCGGCTGTCAGCTTTGCCGCTTTTTTCTTCCTGCTTTTGCCGACAATATCCGGAAGGAATACAACAAAGATCAGCACCGCACAAATCCCGATCGTAATATACATTCCCGGCGGGTACTGGATAAAATCTGATACATAGCCGAGCATCGGAATTTTGAACTGCGGTACACCGATAACATTGTTGAAATGCACCGGCGAGGAATCAATCGTTTCATTTGCATCGCCCTTTGTATAGAAGTGCTGATTTTCCGCATCAATTCTGACAACTCTGTGAGTTACAACAACAAGATTCTCATTCAGCACAAAGGTAATCGGGTCACCGACCTTGATTTTCGCCGGCGGGACACTTTTGACATAAATCAGATCGCCCACGTTGTATTCAGGTGTCATACTGCCTGATATAATATTGAACACACGGAAGCCCATTAGTCTTGCGCCCGTAAGAAATATTGCAAACAGCACAATCATGATAACCAGAACAGTTGAAACAACGCTCCACACTTTAAGAAACTGTGACTTCATCTCGAACACCTCACTTCCTGTTCTGCCGGCTTATCCGACTTCAGCTCTGTGTCCTCCGACACTGCTGCGGTATTTTCAGGCCGCCGTCGGCAGACTTTTTTCGTTCATTTCCTAAAAAACATCTGTCAAAATTCTACCACAAAGCATCAAAAAATACAAGCATATCAAAAAATTATATATGATTTTGTTTACTTTGTAAAATATGACAAGAAAATCCCCTCTGGGACAACTTTCCGGCTCCGATGTTCATAGATTATTCCAAATCGTCCGAAACAAACGCTTTTTCAGCAGTGTTATGTACATTTTTTGTATCGGCAGCCGCAATATTACCGCCTTACTGCCAGACCGACCCCCCAGCACAGGAAAAAAGCAGCCACATTTACCGCTACAATCGTTGAACCGACAGGCGTACTTGCCAAAATGGAAATAAGCATTCCTGCCACCGCACAAACGACCGACAGCACGACCGAGAAAATGGTGACGGAACGAAAACTCTTAAAAATCCGCATGGAGGAAATGGCAGGAAAAATGACCAGTGCCGATATCATAAGCGAACCTACCAGTTTCATTGCCATAACGATCACCACTGCGATGATGACCGCCAGAAGCAGGTTATAGCGTTTTACCTTTGTACCGACCGCCGATGCAAAACCCTCGTCAAACGTCACTGCAAAAATCTTGTTGTAGCACAGCAAAAAGACCGCCACCACCAATACAGAAATCACTGCACATACAATAACGTCCCGCAATGTCAGCGTCAGCATGGAAGTAGACCCGAACAGCGTACTGCATACATCTCCTGAAAGGTTGGAAGAAGTCGAGAAAATATTCATCATCAGGTAGCCGAACGCCAGCGCACCTACTGAAATCATCGCAATGGCAGCATCGCCCTTGATTTTGGCATTCTGTCCCGTCCTCAGCAGCAAAACGGCGCTGACTACCGTGATCGGCATGACAATCAGCATCTGATCTGTAAAGTTAAGGACAGCGGCAATCGCCATCGCACCGAATGCAACGTGTGACAGACCATCTCCGATGAACGAAAATCTTTTCAGCACCAGCATCACCCCCAGAAGGGAGGAACACAAAGCAATCAGCACCCCCACAATCAGCGCATATCTCACAAAGGGGTATTCCAGATAGTGTATCAGTGTATCAAACATGGCTTTCTCCGTCCTCCTGCATCTGAAACAGCTTTCCGAAATCGCTGTTCTGATAATCTTCCTTTGCACCGAAGAAGGTACGCTTTCCGATATGCAGTACATGGGTAGCATAGCAGACAGCGGCGGTAATATCATGCGAAATCATAATAATCGTGATGCCCTCCTGATTCAGTCCGTGAATCAGCTCGTACATTTCCGCTGTCACCCTCGGATCCAGTCCTGCCACAGGTTCATCAAGCAGCAAAATTTTTCGGGTAGCACACAAAGCCCTCGCCAGCAGTACTCTCTGCTGCTGACCGCCTGAAAGTTCCCGATAACAGCGTCTGGCATACTCTTTAATGCCCATGCGCTCCATGTTCTGCTCAGCAAGACGCTTTTCTTCCTTATTGTAGAAGGGCCGCCAGCCACATCGTGCCTGACAGCCTGATTGTACGATTTCCTGCACTGAAGCCGGAAAATCCCTCTGTACGACAGTCTGCTGCGGCAAATAGCCGATTTCATTCTTTTGCAGCCCGTCACCAAATACAATGGAACCGCTCATGGGCTTTTGCAGTCCGAGCAGCGTTTTCATCAATGTCGATTTGCCGGAGCCATTCTCCCCGACGATACAAAGATAATCGCCTTCTTCTACTGAAAAGCTGAGATTAGTGATAATTGCACGATTTTCATATCCCAGCGTCAGATCGCTCACCTTTATCATTGCCATAAAAAATCCTTTCCGCTCCTTACGCTAACGCCTGCTGTACAATGTCCAGATTGCTTTTCATGATCTGCAGATAGCTCACACCTTTTGCAATATGCTCTGAAGTGACCGACTGCATCGAATCCAGTGCCAGAATACGCTGATTTTTGTCTTTGGTGCTGTCTTTGATGGTATTGGCCACAGAACCGTCTGCACTTTCTGTTGTGAGAATGACTTTCAGCCCCAGTTCGTCCACCTTTCGGGCGAGAAAAACAATCGTATCGAAGCTGGCTTCTGTTTCCGCCGAACAGCCTGAAAACGCCGCGTAATACCGGATACCGCAGTCATCTGTCAGATAGCGGAACGGGAATCTGTCACCAAACAGCAGCGTCTTCTGTGCAGAAGCCTGTACTGCTTTCTGATAGTCAGTATGCAGTGCCGCAAGCTGCTGACAATATGCCTCTGTATTTTTGCGGTAGGTTTCCGCATTTTTTGTATCAAGGACGGATACTGTTTCACAGATTTTACGGGTAAACTGCTGTGCGTTATTCAGCGAAAGCCACACATGCTCATCGTATTCTGGTTCTTCTTCGTGTTCACGCCCGCCTTCTTCATGCTCCTGCATTCCTTCAACGGTTTCCTCCTGTTTGGCATTTTCACCGAGTACGTCCATCAGGCTGATGACTTTCATGTTTTTATTCACCGCCTGTTTCAGGGCATCTGTAACCCACGCATCAGATTCACCGCCTACATACACAAACACATCACAGTTCGCAATCAGCATGATATCATCAACAGACGGCTGATAGCTGTGGAGATC
>CADCQO010000280.1 GCA_902803585.1 uncultured Ruminococcus sp. | reverse complement strand
TCCTTCGCCGTCCGAATGAATCGAGCCGCCTTCCAGAATAAAATCCCGCCTGTCATAGGTATCTGTATCCAGCAGGTCGCAAATCTTTCTTGCCATTTTGTTATCCTGATCCCAAGGGAAATACAGACCGTCCGCCAGACCGCCCCAGGCATTGAAACCCCAGTCAATGCCCCGTATGGTCTTGTTGTTGGTGACAAAGGTAGGTGCAACGTCCCTTGCCCATGCGTCATCAGATGCCATTTCCACCACACGCACGTCTGGCGGCAGCATGAAACGGGCTGTGTCATAATCTTCATAACGGGCGCAGACGATGACCTTTTCACTGCGGGCAATCCACCCGATCACCTGTGCAAAGGCTTTTCGGGCAGCATAAGCACCATTCTGCCAGGAGTCCCGCCTGTGGGGAAAAATCATGATACAGCCGTAATGCTCCGAAAATTCAGCGGGCATATAAAAGCCGTCCTCCTGCGGGACAGAGTGCAGTATTTTCATATTTCTCATTCTCCTTCCTTTTTGTCGATATTATACCATAATATCCGCTTATTTTCCACACCCAAAAGCGGCAAATCCCTTGCAAAACATAAATTTTGCTGTATAATAAGTACAGTCTGGTTATTTTTATGTAAGGGAGTGCAGCGTATGAGAATAATTGATGATAAGACAAATGCTGAACCGTTTCCGGAAGCCAATGTCGGTATTGCTCATGCCATGTGTATGAAAAAGCTGTCTGCAACACATTTGTTCGTTCCCATGCTGGGGGAAAGCCGTAATTGTGATGTCGCTTTCAGAACGCCTCACATTCCTGTACAGAACGATGCGTTTTCGGAGAATATGAACAGCTTTTTGTTTTTCACGTCAGCCGCCGGCAGGAAAGATACTGAATCTGACTGAATCATGTTCTTACATATCCGTTACTGACTGTTTGTCCCTTCAAAGGAGAAAAGACTTCCTGCAGGTCTTTGTTTTTCCTTTGGGGGGATTGTTTTTTTCACTGTATTTGTCTGCGTATTCGTTCCTTTTCGCTGTATTGCTGTCCATTGGCGGAAAGTATGGGTAATCTTCGACAAAAAGTTACGAAAAATACTTGCATTTTATGTCAAACTATGCTATACTGTAACAGTCGCTGGAGAGCGATGAAAGCTATTGTCACTTTGAAAGGAAAGAAGCATATCATGTACTGGGTCAACGAATCTGTCTTTTATCACATCTATCCGCTGGGATTCTGCGGTGCGCCCCGCATCAATGACGGAAAAACCGAATACCGTCTTGATAAGGTCATTGATTTTATCCCGCACCTGAAGGAAATGCACGTTAACGCCGTTTACTTCGGCCCTGTGTTTATGTCCACCACTCACGGATACGATACAAACGACTATTATCATATCGACAACCGTCTTGGTGATAACGAGAGCTTTGCTAAAATCTGCCATGCCCTGCACGAAAACGGTATCAAGGTCGTTCTTGACGGCGTTTTCAACCATGTCGGCAGAGGTTTCTGGGCTTTTGAAGATGTCCGCAAAAACCTGCAGTCCTCGCCCTACTGTTCATGGTTCCAGAATCTGAATTTCGGCGGAAACAGTCCCTGGGGCGACCCCTTCTGGTATGAAGGCTGGGAAGGTAATTATGATCTTGTCAAGCTGAACCTGCGTCACCCCGATGTCAAAAAACATATCTTGGAGGCTGTCGCCATGTGGATGGACAAATTCGGCATTGACGGTCTGCGTCTGGACGTTGCCTACTGCATGGATCAGGACTTTCTGCGTGAGCTGAAACATTTCTGCAAGAGCCGTGACGACCAGTTCTGGCTGATGGGCGAGATTATTCACGGCGATTACGCCCGCCTTGCGAATCCTGATCTGCTGGATTCCTGTACGAACTATGAATGCTATAAAGGCATCTATTCCTCACATAACGACCGCAACTACTTCGAGATTGCCCACTCACTGAACCGTCAGTTTGCCAACGGCGGTATTTATCATAATATCTACACCTATAACTTCGTTGATAACCACGATGTCAACCGTCTTGCCAGCACACTGCGCAATCCTGAACACCTCAAAAATGCGTTCTCTTCGGTTTTCTTTATGCCCGGTGTTCCTTCTGTGTACTACGGCAGTGAATGGGGTATCAAGGGACAGAAAAGCCGTACCGAGTATGATTACCCTCTGCGTCCGTGTGTCAATGTCAGCGACTGCGAGAATAACGCCCTTTATCGTCATGTCTGCCGTCTGGGCGCTGTCCGCAGAACGTATAAGGCGCTGAAATACGGCAGTTTTGAAAATACCGTTATCCGCAACGAACAGTTTGTGTTCAAACGCCGTTTTGAGGAACAGTCGGTGTATGTTGCCATGAACCTCTCAGAAAACGATTTTGATATTGGATTCCGTACCGACAACGGCACAAAGCTCTACGATGTCTTTGACGGAAAGACCGTTTATGATGTAGCAAACAACTATGTCAACATCACGATTCCCGCTTATGGTACGCGTGTTCTTGTTCTGACAAACGGAGAAGCGCCTGCTTATCCCGATGATGACCAATTGCCCGCTGTTGTCAGTGAAGCCGCAGAAACTGCCGCATCTGCTGAAGCACCCGCAGAAGAGCGCAAACCCCTGCCGGCAGTCGGCACTCCCGGAAAATACCGTCATTTCAAGGGCGGTGAATACGAGTTCATCTGTCTTGCAAAGGACAGTGAAACCTCCGAAGAACTGGTGATCTATAAAGCGCTGTACGGTGACGGCGGTATCTGGGCACGTCCCTCCGCTATCTTCTATCAGTATGTCAATGTTGACGGGCATGAAGTCCCCCGTTTTGAACTTATCAGCGATTAACAGTCAGCGGCTTGTAAAAACAGACCGAACCTCTGATGCTTTGTCATCGAAGGTTCGGTCTGTTGCTGTATAGAGGAAAACGCAGAGATTTTTCCGCTTTCAGTTTATTTCATCGTATGCTTTTTTGAGGGCGAATACCTTGCGGGCCAAAATGTCGAACTGGTCCGGCGTGAGGGACTGTGCACCGTCAGACAATGCGTGTTTCGGGTCGTTATGTACTTCGATCATCAGACCGTCTGCACCTGCCGCCACAGCCGCCAGTGCCATTTGTTCCACCAGTGCCGCTTTGCCTGTTGCGTGGCTGGGGTCAACGATGACAGGGAGGTGAGAGAGCTTTTTGACCACCGGCACAGCGGAAAGATCAAGGGTGTTTCGGGTAGCGGTTTCAAAGGTTCGGATACCTCTTTCGCACAGGATTACTTTGTTGTTGCCGCCAGCCATGATATATTCCGCACTCATCAGCCATTCTTCGATGGTGCTGGAAAGTCCGCGTTTCAGCAGGATAGGCTTGTCGATTTTGCCGAGTTCCTTGAGAAGCTCAAAGTTCTGCATATTTCTTGCACCAACCTGAATGATATCTACTCCCTCGAACATATCAATGTGGGAAGTACGCATGATTTCGGTAACAATCGGCAGACCGGTTACTTTTCTTGCACCTTTGAGAAGATCCAGCCCCTCTGATTTCAGTCCCTGAAAGGAATACGGAGAAGTTCTCGGCTTGAAAGCACCGCCTCTGAGGAAAGAAGCGCCTGCCGCCTTGACACGTTCAGCAACATAGTTGATCTGTGCTTCATTTTCTACTGAACAGGGACCTGCCATGATACACAAGGAACCGTCACCGATTTTTTGTCCTGTGGGCAGTTCAATGATGGTGTTGTCCGGGTGAAATTTACGGTTCACTTTTTTGTATGGCTCCTGTACTCTTCTGAGGCTTTCGACAACCTCCTGTGCGTTGATCCAGTCTTCGTCAATCTGTGTGGTATCTCCGATCAGTCCCAGAACCGTGGATTCTACGCCTTCCCATGTGTTGACCTTGACATGGTAGCGTTCCTCCAGTGTGGTTCTGAAAAGGGTGAGCTGTTCTTTGGAAGTGCCTTGTTTGATAACGATGATCATAATGTTCGTCCTCCGTGACATTAAAGTAAGATGAAAATAGTATAAAAAAAACGGAACCCCTGCGGATTCCGTTTCATACCCGAATATCAGCCGGCTCACCGGCATTTTGTCCCTGTATACATTTTCAGGTCAGACTTTTTACGGAATTTCTCGCAGCACAAATGTTTTTCCCATACCAGAAGAAGCATGAAAAGCTGTAAAAGTATGTAAAAAATCGTGTGCTGAGTGCTTTCATTCCGCTGTCGTCTTCCTTTCGTGTGAAAATGATAGTATTATCATAATCCTATCAAGTCGATTTGTCAAGTGTTTTTTGCCGCAGCAGGAAAGTTTTTTCTGACCGCAGGCAAGACGGAAAAAAGCAGGCCAAACCGCTGATGTTTTGTCATCATTGGTTCAGCCTGCCCGTTATCTGCCGGAGAGCAGAACAGAAGATCAGTCTGTCAGCAGAAGAAATTAACCGACGTGGCTTCTGAGATAGTCTATCCAGACCTGACAGCCCAGATCGTTGAAGTGCAATCCCATGTAATAAGAATCCAGACAGTATTCGTCACGCAGACAGCCGTTTTCGTCCTGTACTGCGGAAGCAACGTCCAGATAAGTGTAGCCTTTTTCCAGACAGAACTGCCGTATATGCTCGTTAAAAATTGCAATGTTTCCGTTGTTGAGATCATCATCTCTGTGAATGGACGAAATCAGCGGTGTAACGGACTGTATGTAAATATTGGCGTAAGGGCATTTGTATTTTATCCTGTCAGTCAACTCCCGCATAGCATTGACGGTGCTGTCAATACTCCATGCAAAGTCGTTCATACCAAGCATGATAAATACATTCTGTTTGCCGGACAGCTGCACAGCATCTTCTGTCAGTATTTTTTTACCATAGTAAACAGGGTGTACGTTGCCCTCTGTATCGAGATCCCACAAGGCACTATGATAGCCAATACCTGCGGCAGGAACAAATTCCGCATTTCCTAAACCGCCGTACTTTTCCGTATAGATGGTCAGGCAATTGGTAAGGCTGTCACCGACAAACACGGCATTATCGAACCATGATTCGTCCACCATCTGTTCAGGGTCAGGCGTGTAAAGTGATTCTACAACATTGATCTTGCAGACAGCTGTCAGACCGTTGTAGGTTTCAGCGGTAATGACTGCCTTTCCGATAGCCAGCCCCGTGATAGTGCCGTCGGGGTCAAGCCGAATATATTCCGTACCATTTACATACCACACAAAGTCTGTGTTGGTAGCGTCATCGGGCGATAAATGGCAGGACAGGCGGTACCGTCTGCCAACGGGCAGATCAATACTTGTAATGTTCATTGAGATATCGGTCAGGTCAACCACTTTTTCCGGTTCCGATGTTTCTGGGGCAGGTTCATGTAAGGGTTCTGACGGCATTACCAACGAAGATTCCTCTTCGGATTCTGAACGGACAGTTTCGGAAGATTCTTCTTCCGGTGCAGACAAAACATTCTCGGAAGATTTCTCTTCCGGTTCAGACAAAACATTCTCGGAAGATTCTTCTTCCGGTGCAGACAGAACGTTCTCAGAGGATTCCCTTTCATGTTCAGAAGAAACCGCCGGCGAGGACTGCTGTAAGGGGCTGGAAACCGTCTGTGCAGAAGAATCCGGCTCTAAGGTGTCTTCCGGTGCGGAAACAACGGAAGCTGGCATATTTCCTAAAGGAATGGTGGTCAGTGTTCCGCACCCGCTCAGCAGAAGCAGGGCAGACAGTGCTGATGCAAATATACTGACCATAGAATGTTTATTCAAGCGAGATTACCGTTACTGAAAACTTATAAAAAGTTATAAAACAACGTTTATGTTTCATTCCTTGTTCCCCGTGTCCATTTTCAATAAAAATCTACTTATGTTTGATATGACACTCCAAAGGCGTAAATTCCCGACTAAAACGTATCGGTACATATCAACGGCACTTGTTTGGACTATGCCGTTAATTCATAAAAGCACTGTTCCTGTACTGCTTTGGCAAGGTGTTTATTTTTCAACCTGCGGGTTACTTTCAAAAGCTGTTTTTCACTCTTTATAATATTGCGTGTTTTCCGGTAACATACTCCTTTCTTATTTTTTGAACATTTTTCAGATATTCTGCGCTGCAATCTGCGCTGTTCCTTTTCTTTAACAGTTAAAAGCCTCCTGCTGCGTCTGAGGGGCTTATTTGATGCCGTCGGGGTTCATGGTCTGGAAATGCCATGTATCAGCACACATTTTATCAATGCCGTATTCAGCATGCCAGCCCAGTTCTGTATTTGCTTTTGTGGCGTCTGCATAGAAAGCGGGGAGGTCACCCTCACGTCTGTCACCGATAACATAATTCAGTTTGCTGCCGCTGGCTTTTTCAAATGCATGAACGATATCCAGAACGCTGTAACCGACACCGTTACCGATGTTGTAGGCTTCAATGCCTGTGGTATCAAGAATTTTTGCTACTGCACAAAGGTGTGCTTTTGCAAGGTCAACAACATGGATATAGTCACGGATACAAGTACCGTCCTTTGTATCGTAGTCACCGCCGAACACTGTCAGCTGGGGCAGACGGCCGATAGCAACACGGGCAATATAGGGCATGAGGTTGTTGGGAATACCGTTGGGGTCTTCACCGATCAGACCGCTTTCATGTGCGCCGATGGGGTTGAAGTAACGCAGGAGGGAAATGCTCCATTCGTTGTCAGCCTTGTAAACGTCACCGAGAATCTGCTCGATAAAATGCTTTGTACGGCCGTAGGGATTGC
Organism: uncultured Ruminococcus sp.; assembly: GCA_902803585.1. Classification (GTDB taxonomy): domain Bacteria; phylum Bacillota; class Clostridia; order Oscillospirales; family Acutalibacteraceae; genus UBA1213. The sequence continues at coordinate 689 of CADCQO010000280.1, read as the reverse complement.
TGACATCGCCCGTTACCATTGTTTCCTTGTAGGGAATGGGATTATTGCCGTAAACAGTAGCGGAAGAACTGAACACGATTTTTTTGCAGCTGAATTTTTCCATTACTTCAAACAGTACAACGCTGCCGGAGATGTTGTTTTCATAGTAGAGGAGGGGGAGCTTTGCAGACTCGCCTACTGCCTTGAGTCCTGCAAAGTGGATAACAGCATCGACTTTATTTTCACCGAAGACCTTTTCCAGACCTTCCCTGTCACGGATATCGCACTCATATCTTTTGATGGTTCTGCCCGTGATTTTTTCTACCCTGTTCAGTACCTCAGGAACGCTGTTGTAGTAGTTATCAACGCAGATAACATCATAACCTGCATTAAGCAGTTCTACGCAGGTGTGGCTGCCGATATAGCCTGCACCGCCTGTTACCAAAATCGTCATGTTCAATTCTCCTTCTTGATAGATAATTTAGGGTTCTCTTCGTGTATTATACTCTCTTTGCAGTAAGATTGTCAACAGCAGTTTTCGGGCATACGGAAACATTATGATCTGTCGGTCAGCCGGAACAGCAGATAAGACAAAACCGCTCCTGACAGGACATCAGGGGCGGTTGTTAGTGTGTCGGGCATGACACTAATCTCGCAGGTGAAAGTCCTGTCACAGGTAGTTACCGCCAAGTGTAGCGAACCGCAAGCTG
>CADCQO010000279.1 GCA_902803585.1 uncultured Ruminococcus sp. | reverse complement strand
TCAAGGGCAAGACACTGGGCGTTATCGGTCTGGGTGCTATCGGTATTCTGGTGGCAAATGCGGCTGTCGCTCTGGGAATGGACGTTGTCGGCTATGACCCGTATCTTTCCGTTGACCACGCTCTTATGATTTCCCACAAGGTAAAGCACGTTGCTACACTGGACGAAATCTATGCTGCAAGCGATTTCATCACCATTCATGTACCGCTGACTCCCGATACAAAGGGCGTTATCAACAGCGAGAGCATCGCAAAGATGAAGGACAATGTGCGCATTCTCAACTTCTCAAGAGCTGACCTCGTTGTTTCCGGCGATATCCTGAAGGGTCTGGCTGACAAGAAGATCGCCTGCTATGTGACCGACTTTGCAACCGATGATATTCTCGGTGAAGAGGGCGTTATCGCTCTGCCGCATCTCGGCGCTTCCACACCGGAGTCTGAGGACAACTGTGCAAAGATGGCTGGCGAAGAGATCAAGGATTTTCTGGAGAACGGCAACATCAAAAACTCCGTTACCCTGCCCAATGTCGCAATGGCAAGATCAGGCGCAGCAAGAGTTTGTGTCATCTACAAGAATGTTCCCAACATGATCAGCACTATCTGCGCAAAGCTCTCTGAAACAGGCAACAACATTGAAGCGATGGCGAACCAGTCCAGAAAGGAATACTCCTACATGATTCTTGACACCGCTGATGCAGTGGCTGACAGCGCTGTTGAAGCTATCAAGGCAGTTGACGGCGTGATCCGTGTAAGAGTTCTGTAATATCACATCTGAACAACAATTTTCTGAGGCATCTGTACAGTGTATCCCGCAATTTCCGGAGGTACGCTGTGCGGGTGCCTTTTTTTGCCGGAATGCTGTCCCTGTTTCCTGCTGTCTTGACAGAACGGTGAGAAGAGCGTAAACTGAATTTCAGAAAAGGAACGGAAGGTGAACCAATATGGAAGCAAAGGAACTTTTACAGCTCAGCGGGGCAGTAGAAGAGATTATTTTCCGCAGCAGCAACGGCTACACCGTTATGACAATGCTCTGTGACGGCGTGAACGCTACCGCAGTAGGCATGATGTCAGAGGTTCATATCGGTGATGAACTCAAACTGATCGGCAATTGGAAAAATCACCCCAGCTACGGCGAACAGTTTGCCTTTGAATACTATGAACAGTACATTCCCTCCACCGCCGACAGCATTCTGAAATATCTGTCTTCGGGGGCAGTGAAGGGCGTGGGACAGGCTACTGCCCGCCGTCTGGTGGAGGCTTTCGGGGAGCATACGCTGGAAGTGATGCAGAACGAACCCCAGCGTCTGGAAAAGATCAGGGGCATTTCACACGAGAAAGCCCTTTATCTGAGTGCGGAAATCGCCAAAACCTTCGGCATGAGGGAGGCAATGATATGTCTGCAGAAGTATCACGTTTCACCGCAGGAATCTATCCGTGTATGGAAACGCTTCGGAACAGAAACCGTCCATGTCATAGAAAACAATCCCTATGTTCTGTGCGACAGTGATATCGGTCTGCCGTTTGAGCGGGCGGATTACATCGCAGGCGTACTCAACAAGCCGGCTGATGACGTTTACCGTATCCGTACAGGCATTATCTATGTTCTGCGCCACAATGCCCGCAACGGTCACACCTGCCTCCCGAAAGACAAGCTGTCAGAGGTATCGGCGGATTTTCTGAAACTGGATCTTTCTGTCATAGCAGATACTCTTTCCGTCATGCTGATGGACGGCAGTCTGACGGAAGATACCCTGAATGAAAGGGCTTTTGTGTTCCTGCCTTCCCTGTACAGGAGTGAAACCTTTTGTGCGGCAAGGCTTTCGATGCTCCGGCAGTTTCCGCCGGACAGCATCACGGGTATTGAAACCGCACTTGAACAGTTTGAGAAACAGCAGGGCGTGAGCTATGCCGTCCTGCAGAAAAAAGCGATTTTTCAGGCGCTGTCGGGCGGTCTGCTGATACTGACGGGCGGGCCTGGCACAGGCAAAACAACCACGCTGAACGCCATTATTGCCCTGTATCTGCGTCACGGTCTGAAAGTGTCCTTAGCCGCCCCCACAGGACGCGCCGCACAGCGTATGTCTGAGGTGACGGGAAAAGAAGCCAGAACGATTCACCGTTTGCTGGAAGTCGAATGGGACACCAACGACACCCCGACTTTCAAGAGAAACGAAAAAAATATGCTCGAATGCGATGCGCTGATTTTAGATGAACTTTCTATGGTAGATGCGCCGCTGTTTGAAAGCGTAATGCGGGCATTGCCGCTGGGGTGCCGTCTGATTATGGTAGGCGACAGCGACCAGCTTCCTTCTGTCGGAGCGGGGAACGTGCTGGGAGATCTGATTGCATCGGGAAAGGTGCCTGTCGTACAGCTGACGGAGATTTTCCGCCAGTCCATGAAAAGCCTGATCGTTACCAATGCCCACAGGATCGTACACGGTGAAATGCCGGATATCACCCGCAAAGACGGCGATTTCTTTTTCCTGTCCTATCCCGACAAGGAAAAAATCGCGTCAACCATTGTCGATTTATATACCCGCAGGCTTCCGGCGACCTATCACTATTCGCCGCTGGACGATATACAGGTACTTTGCCCCGGCAGAAAGGGCGAACTGGGCGTTATTGAGCTGAACAAGCGTTTACAGCAGGCACTCAACCCGCCTGTCAGTGCGGCGCAGGAATTGTCCATGCCCCTGTATATTTTCCGGAAGGGGGACAAGGTCATGCAGACCCGCAACAACTACAACCTGCTCTGGACAAGGGCGGACGGCTCGGAAGGTTCCGGCATTTTCAACGGTGATATCGGCATCATCGAACACATTGACAAGGCATCAAAGGCCGCACAGATACGCTTTGACGACAAGCTGGTGACCTATGACGAGGAAGCCCTTCTGCAGTTGGAGCTTGCCTATGCCGCAACGGTGCATAAAAGTCAGGGAAATGAATTCAACGCCGTTATCATGCCGATGTATTACGGTGCGCCGATGCTGTACTACCGCAATTTGCTGTATACTGCCGTGACCCGTGCCAAAAAGCTCCTGATACTTGTCGGCAATGTTCCGACCCTCCGCACGATGGTGGAAAACAACCGCAAAACGCTGAGATATTCGGGACTGAAAACTTTTCTGGAAAGAGAGTGAGGGCATCATGCGGCACATTCCGTTTGTTTTTGCGGGTAAATGTCCTTACTGCGGCGATGTGCTGGAGGAAGGTGAAAACGAATGCAGTGTCTGCCGGCTTCAGTTCTACAAATTCCGCTACCGCAGAAAGCTGTCTGATGACATAGAATGTATCGCACCGTTCCGCTATGACGGAAGCATCAGCGATGCGATTGTGCGTTTCAAAAAAAGCGGATGCAGACAGTTTGCGGAAAGCTGCGGGGAACAGATCAGCCATCTGCTGAACTATGCCATACCGCCCGATATTGTCACCTGTGTACCGATGTACTGGCTCGACAAATGGACACGGGGCTTCAATCATGCGGAGAAAATCGCCCGCTGTACCGCCCGTATCCACAAACTGCCCTATGCCGCACTGCTCAGAAAAAAGCGGCATAACCAGACACAGCACAAGCTGAACGCTGAACAGAGAAAACAGAATATTCTGGGCGTTTTTGAGGCGGTCAATCTTCCGCAGATCGAGGGAAAGCGTGTGCTGATAGTGGACGATGTATGCACAACAGGCTTCACGCTGGAGGAATGCGGGAAAATGCTGAGGCTTGCCGGTGCGGAGAGCATTTTGTGTGCAGTGGCGGCGCTGGGCGGACGGCGTATGGTTCCGGAGGTTCTGTGACATATCACAATTTTTCGGCGGCAGGTCAGAAACTGCCCTTGCATATTACGGCGGTTTGTACTATAATAGGAGGTACTGGAAATAATTGGCAATGTGCTGTATGACAGTTCTGCCAAAATGAAAGGAAGAATCTGTATGGCCGTTGATATCGCCATTGACACAGGAACCTCCCTCACAAGAATTTTCCTTCCGCACAAAGGCGTTGTTCTTTGTGAACCGTCTGTCATTGCTGTGCGGTCGGAGGATAACCGCATGGTGGCAGTCGGTGCAGAAGCCTATGAGATGCTCGGACGGACACCGCCCACGATACGGGCTGTCTATCCGCTGAAAGGCGGCGTTATTTCCGACTGCGATCTGGCGGAAACGATGCTTTCCGCTATGCTGGGGAAAGTCGTTTCACCGAAAATCAGAATGCCCCGTGCCGCCGTATGTGTTCCGACAGCCATCACGGACGTTGAAAAAAGGGCGGTTGTGAGCGCCGTCATTCATGCAGGAATGCGTCAGGTCTGCCTGATAGAATCGCCCGTAGCGGCGGCAATGGGGGCAGGGCTGGACATCAGGGAATCACACGGCTCGCTGGTAGTGGATATCGGCGGCGGCACAACCGATATGGCGGTTATTTCGCTGAACGGCATTGCTGTTTCACGTTCCTTACAGCAGGCGGGCGATGCGATGGACGAAGCCATCATCAAGTATGTCAGGCGGAAGCATGATCTGCTGATCGGCAGGCGTACCGCCGAAAATGCCAAAAAGCAGATCGGCTGTGTGACAGAGGGGGTGCGTTCCGGCACTTTCTGCGTCAAGGGCAGCAGTCTTTCGACAGGACTTCCCGACAGCGTGGTGCTGAAAGCGGAAGAAATGCCCGAACCCCTTGCTGAAACAGCACTGACGATTGTAAGCGGCATCTGTGAGCTTCTTGAAGAAACACCGCCTGAGCTGATCGGTGATATTTACACGGACGGTATCATGCTGACGGGCGGGGGCGCACTGGTTGCAGGACTTGACAAACTCATCAGTGATGCCACAGACCTCCGTGTTCATATTGCGGAGTCGCCCTCTGCCTGTGCGGTGTGCGGGTGCGGACAATCCCTTTCCTACCTGAACCGCCTTGAAACGTCCCGACCGCAGATACACCCCTTCAAAAACTGAAAGTGCCGGTGTGCGTCTGCTTCACGATACAGATCTGACAACAAAAAAACAGACCGGATCAATGCTTCTGAGGGCATCTGATACGGTCTGTTTTCTGTTGTCTGTTCCAAAAAGAAGTGTATGACGCTTACGGCTTTCAGGTTGCGTCCGGAGATCATTCCCTGTCGGCAATGTCCGTGTAGGGGGTGCGCTCGTGTACGTTCAGGTACGCAGGACGGATAATTTTACCCGAATTGACCAGTTCCTCCATACGGTGAGCTGACCAGCCGGCAATGCGCGCGATAGCGAAAATCGGCGTGAACAGCTTTGCAGGAAGGTCAAGCATACTGTAAACGAACCCGCTGTAAAAGTCCACATTGGCACTCACGCCTTTGTAGATGCGTCGTTCTTTGGCGATGACTTCGGGCGCTAAACGCTCCACCATCGAGTAGAGGCGGAATTCCTTCATTCTGTTCTTTTCCTCCGAGAGCTTCTCGACAAAGCCTTTGAAAACTCTTGCTCTGGGGTCGGAGATGGAATAGACGGCGTGACCCATGCCGTAAATCAGACCCGATTTGTCAAAAGCCTCACCGTGCAGGAGCTTTGTCAGATAGTCACGGACTTCCTCTTCATCGTCAGAGTCGGAAATGTTCGCCTGCATATCTTCAAACATCTTGACAACCTTGATGTTGGCGCCGCCGTGCTTCGGGCCTTTCAGCGAGCCGAGCGCCGCCGCAATTGCCGAGTAAGTATCTGTTCCCGAAGAAGTAACAACGTGTGTTGTAAAGGACGAGTTATTGCCGCCGCCGTGTTCTGCATGGAGTACCAGCGACATATCAAGCAGTTTTGCTTCGAGTCTGGTGTATTTTGAATCGGGGCGGAGCATATAGAGAATATTTTCCGCAGTAGAAAGGTTGGGCTGGGGAGAATGGATAATCAGACTGCGGTTGCGGTGATAGTGGCTGTATGCCTGATAGCTGTAAACGGAAATAACAGGAAACAGGGCAATCAGCTGTAAACACTGACGCAGGACATTGGGCAGGGACGTATCGTCTGCATTGGGGTCGTAGGAGTAAAGCGTCAGCACCGAGCGGGCGAGTGCATTCATCATATCCTTGCTGGGGGCTTTGAGAATAACGTCCCTCGTGAAATAGTGCGGTAAATTGCGGTAATCTGCCAAAAGGCGGTTGATCTGTGCAAACTGTTCCTCGTTGGGCAGTTTGCCGAACATCAGCAGGTAAACGACTTCTTCAAATCCGAAGCGGTCATCGTGAATA
>CADCQO010000278.1 GCA_902803585.1 uncultured Ruminococcus sp. | reverse complement strand
GTCTGATAGCCGGAGCAGGAAAGGGCGTAATTCATGGCATCTGCGAGATCCTGTATTGAATGCAGAAGAGTGCCGTCCAGATCGAAAATACAAAGTTTTATCATGCAAATCTCCTTTATTTCTTTTTGGGGTCAGTTGTCTTTTTTTTGAGGTCTGTTGTTTTCTTTTTCACTGTGAGGCTGTTCTGTCCGCCGCCAAGAGCAGGAGAGGAAGAGCCGCCGAGAGAGGGTGAGGGAAGTTTGCGGCTGCGGAGGAAAAAGATGGCAAATACTGCAATCAGTACCATAATGCCTGCAATAATGGAACAGAAAACGATATCACTGACATTGGGACAGGTAATATTGAAAGAAACGTTGACATCTGTTCCCACGAGCTTCATGCTGATACAGCCGTTGTCGATGGTGCTGAGGTCAGCCCACTGGGAAGCCTCAGAAGAGGAAAACCGGAATTCTTTAACGAAGTTGCCGTTCTGGGCGGTCACACGGTAGATAAAGGGAGTTTCGGCATTTTTGCCCAGACGGAGAGCAGAAAGGTCAAGGCGTTCGTTGTAGCACTTCATGGTACGAAGGGTCATAAACTGAGATTGGCTGGTATATTTTGTGGTGTTCTTACCGCCGAGAATATGCGTGAAAATGTCGTTGAGTGTTTCGGGAGTACCGCTGGTGGTGTAAGTGCAGATACATTCATCGTTCATAACGGTCTGAACCGCACCGTAGCCAAGACTGTCAAGGTACACACGGGCGTAGTTTGATGCCTCGTCACCACCGGCGCTCCGGCTGAATTTGAAGGTAATCGTTTTCTGGAGTTTATCTTCTTCCAGCGGGACGGAGTCGATTTCCACAGAAGTAGCGGTATACTGTTTGCCGTCATTGATGCGCAGATGCATCAGGGAACCATTGTATTTGATGGAAGAAACCTTGCTGTACTGGTTATCGTCAAGAAAATCGGTTGCAACGTGCCATTCGCCGTTTTCATACAGCTGACATTCACCGAGTTCCGTATTGCCGGCAACGGAATAGGTATATTCAACAGGCACATTGGTGTTGTTATTGCCGATGTAGTTGGAGAAGTCGAGTGTTTCGGTATAGGAGTTCTGTTCTGCCAGAACTGTACTGCCCGCGCCCTTATCTGTGTATTCAATATCGCCGTAAACGGTATTGAGCAGTTTGTTGGTGTAGCCTGTCAGTTCCTGCAGCGTCACATCATTGAATTTGACGGTATAGTCATAGGAACTGTTGGTATTGAGGAGCCACTCCGCAGAAATCGCCGCTCTGTCCGTTACGGAGCTGAAATACTCCTTGATTTCTGAAGGCATGGCATCAAAGGTGCTCTGTGAGATTGTAAAGATAATACTGCGGTCGTAAATGTTTTTATCACGGACAGTGATAATTTTAATGCGCTGGATCGGGTAGCCTTCCAGACAGTTGACGGAAATAACAGGTGTTGTACTCTGGGTCTGGTCATTGAGCGAAACAGTCGTTTTTGTTTCTGTCGTTGTAAAATCAAGCCCGCTGAATCCTTCTTCCTTTGCGCCTGCGGTGATCCAGTTGAGAATCAGCTGAGCGCTCTGGAAGTTTTCTTCAAGTTTCCAGCCCTGTGTCATCACGTTGTGAGGATTGGAAAAGTTTACAACGGTCTGAAAGCCTGCGATATCGGAGGTTTTGTTGGTGTATTCGTGCGCCGATTCAAAGGACATTTCAAAGCTGTACTGAATCTTTCCTTCTGCATAGCCTTTGGAGGGAGTGAGGGAGTTGGGACAATGCTTCTGGACGACTTTTTCGAGGTTTGTTTCGGTGTCGGAACCAGTGCTGATGACACTCTGCGGAAAAGTCAGGACAATGGTGCGCTTGCCGGAAAAGGAGTGATCCACTGTAAGGGTAGTACGGATATCTACTTTTTCAGGCTCGGCCTTGTTGCAGGAGGAAAAAAGCAGCAGCGAAAGCACCGCCGCAGATAGTAAGAACAGGATACGAAGGGTCTTTTTCAAAGCAATCACTTCCCATAGTTAGTTATCTTCATTTTACTATTTCAAAGCTATAATGTAAAGACCTTTTGACGAAAAAAGGTGGAAACCAATGGAAAGAAAAAATAATATCAAAAAAATGAGATAACTTTGTGAAGGGAAACAGAGCGGTTTTCCGGACATACAGCGCCAAAATGTGGCAGGCGCGGATACCAATAACTCAAAAAAATAACTATTTTGTCGAAAAAATACCAGTAAAAACTATCGAAAATTTACATAAAATAGTTGACTTTTTGAAAAAGTGATGCTATACTATGCAATATAGTGTTAGAAATTTGGACGAACAGCCGATAAGAGGCGTTATCGGAGGAATACAGACCGATTCTTAGAGTATGTTGCGGAGGTCGATAGGTATGATAAAAATGAAACGAAGAGGGCTGAAGGCGGGGCTGGCTTGCGCGGTCGTGCTGATGTTTCTGGTCGGAATGATGCCGAGCGGTGTCATCACCTCCCAAAAGGTACGGGCCGAAACAGGAAAGTACGGCGAAAATGAGGACGGCACCCTGTATTATGCCGAAACGTGGCTGTACGACTATAAGTACGACAGGGAACTCAACAGCAGTTATGAGTATACCCGTGATAATCAGATTGCCTACAGACGCAACAGCGATGGCGTGGTTATGTCGGAGAGTGACTGTCATAATCTGCAGAACGGTGACAGATGGATGACAGGTCTTCAGGTTCCCTATGAACTGCTGAACCGCAAAATCTCTGCTTTCTACGATGGTAAGGATGCACCCGCTTTGTATTTCGGTAACTTCTATGGTACAGCTAATAACCTGAATGAAAAACGCGGCAACGGTGAGGGTGAAACACCTTATCAGTATACATATATATCCGGTCAGAACGGCAATCAGTCCTACGCCGACGCTTACAAGCAGTTCTGGGAGAGTGCCAATGCAGCTCCGCTGAATAACAACGGTAATGTTGCTATGCAGGGACTGGTTGACAGAAAGCTTACCGGCGGTACGCTGACACAGAATAACGGTGCTTTTGAACTGCCTCAGTTTTCGGATTCGTTTATCGGTCAGAACAGTAATATGATTACCAAGTATACAACACGCAGCGGTTTCCCGTTCAATATCGTTTATAACCCCGATGGTACAAAAACCTACGAATTTGACTCTGCTAACGATGCAACAAGATACTATAACGGCGGTACCAATGACGGCGGTGATATTGTTGTCGGAAATATCCCCAGTAACGGTGTCGGCAACTGGCGCAGTGACGGTAATCCTGCAACGGCGGGCGGTTATGGTTTCTTCCCGTTCAACAGTTCATCTATTACCACTACGGAAGTAGGGCGCAGTCAGGTTAACTACGGCTTTGGTATGAAGGTTAATATTCCCTTCAATCTGGACGAAAACGGAACAATTCTGGATAAGGACGGCAATGAAGTGGACGTTGTTTTCAGATTTTCCGGTGACGATGATGTATGGGTATTCGTAGACGATGTTCTGATTCTGGACATGGGCGGTGACCATGCGAAGGTAACAGGCAATATTAACTTCAACAGATCGAAGCAGCAGGTTTATATTGACTATGCAAGTGTTTTCGACAAGACCAAGGACCGCAAGCAGAAAGCTACCAGAAAAGATAACAGCGGCCCTAAAGAGAGTACCATAGCAGGAATGTATCAGGCAGCTGGTGAATCCTTTGATGAGGATACTTTCTATAATCCCACAACACAGCATACCCTTACAGTGTTCTACATGGAACGCGGTATGTTTGAATCCAACCTGAGTATTTCCTTTAACTTCGCTACACTTAATCCGCATACGCTCGCCGTCAGGGAACAGACGCTGTTCGAGCATATCAACCGCGGTCTTATCAAGCAGACAATAGCAGTTGCGGATAAGGATATTTTCCAGTACAGCATTGAAAACAAAGGAACAACTCAAGATGCTGTAAAGGATTCCGGTCTGAAAACTCCTACCTACGATTACATCAACCGTAATAATACGGAGGAAGGCAATACAAACCTTATCAACCGTCTGAGCGGTCAGCAACCGGATTATGAAAGTGTTACCAATGTAAGCTTTGACGATGAACATATCTATCTTCAGCCGGAAAGCTCATGGGTCAAGAACAACCGTGAAATTGCGGCTTGGGTCTGGAAATCCGGAGGAACTGATATGAACTCCCATTATGTGCGCTTTACCTTTGACAATGAAAACAATTGTTATAAGGCGAACCGTGACGGAGCCACCGGAATGAAGCTGGTTTGCTATGAAGCGGGCAATGCACCGAACGAGGGTTCCACTAACTGGAAAGACGGTGTGCACGCATCAGGAGATATCACAATTCCCATTGGTAAGAATAAGTATCTTGGCGAGTCAAAAGAATGGTCCGCTGAGTCTGTTAACATTACGACTACCTTTGACAGACTCAAGCAGGAAACGCATAAGTTTGAGCCGTCCGGTACGGATTTTAATGCCGTTGATGGTGTAACCTATCAGCTGTCGGATTCGTTTGGTGTCGATAAAAACACCAATCAGGAAAAAACGACTCTTACTCGTGATACGGAAAATGGCCGTTTCAACCTGATGTACGGTGAAGAAGCGTTCTTCGCTTATCAGTTTGCAAAAGGCAGTACCATGCGTGTCAAACAGGAAGCAGCTCTTTTACAGCCTATGGATAACCGTGCTGAAAATATGGGCAGTCGGACAGGTGACAGAGCATTAGCGGATTATTACAGAACACAGGTTTATGTAGAGGATATTGAAATCCAACGGATTCTGGAAAAGAATAATGATGAATTTGATGAGTACAACAGCGATGGTACTTACAAGTTTGAAAACCATCCCGAAACATCTGACAAGACCGTTCATCTGACAGAAACTTATGTCAATACTGTCAGAGTCGGTGCAATCGGAATGAAGAAGATCCTGGATCCGGAAGAAGCAGTAATGATAGCAGATCAGGGTGAAACAGGCTCTGGTACTGTAGTGCAGACGCCGGCATTTACCTTCAGGCTGGTTTTGACCGAGCTGTTCGGTGATCAGACGCAAGACGGCAATGTTACGGATTATAGCGGTATAGATGTCTTCGTTAACGGACAGGTTACCACACTTAGTGAAGATGGTGAATTTACGCTGTTGCCGGGTCAGGAGATCATTATCGAGAACATTCCGGTCCATACCCATTACGAGTTCAGAGAAGTGCTGCCGGACGATTCATATTTCCGTCTGAAATATGATGCTGGAGACAATATCGTTTACAGTGGTTATGTAACCGAGTGCGATGGAGGCAGTATAGGAGAATTTGCCATGGCTACCAACACCCGTAAGGTCGGAAAGCTCAAGATCACCAAGACGGTTACGGGTTCGGGAATGAGCGCAGACGATTCCTTCCCTGTAACAGTTGCTCTTCATGCACCTGCTGGTGTGAATCTGAGCGATTATATGTCATCAGATGATATTGTCCTTAATAGCTATGTTACCGATCTGTCGGATGAGCTTCCGAATATTGCCTTTACTGTCAAGGACAAAGCTGTCGTTACCATCAGCAATATCCCATACGGTACGACTTATGTGATAACAGAAGAAGCCGGACAGTATACGGGTACGATTACATATAGTGACGATGACAAAATCATCAATCAGGAAGATGAAGATGTAGTGCAGCTTGTCAACACCCTTGAGGCAGCCAGCATTGTTCTGACGAAAAAGAATAACTATAGTGTGACTGTTCCCGGCGCAGAGTTTGCGATTTATTTAAACGAAAGCGATGCGAAGGCGAAGAACAACAATGTTGTATCAACCGCAGAGTATGAGAAAAACAGAGAGGGTACAGTGTTTACCTTCAGCAAGCTCACTCCCGACACGACTTATTATATCGCAGAAATAAAAGTACCAGACGGTGTGATAGGTCTGAAAAAGCCGCTTGCCGTGACAACCAGAGGAGCAGGCAGTACGGAGAGCGTGGACGTTGTCAATCCCATTATTGAAATTGTCATGCCGGAAACGGGTGCTTCCATTCTGATTCATCCCGCTCTGGTCGGCGGGGCGATGATTGTACTGGCGGCAGCGGCATTGATGATTTATAGAAAAAAGCTGCAGAAAGCAGCGGCTGATGCTGAACGAAAGGGAGGTATCAGATAAGGCGTTTCCTTAGTTATTGAATATGGCAGTACGATAGTTGTGCGGATCGCCTGCCATATTTCCACCGACCCGCACGAACTATCTATAAACAAATGGAGGTAAACAACAATGAAAAGAAAAACAATGAAAAAAACCGGCGTTGCAGTGCTTACAATGGC
>CADCQO010000277.1 GCA_902803585.1 uncultured Ruminococcus sp. | reverse complement strand
CGTATCTCTCAGCGACTTCATTATAATACTACATCGTTCTCGATTTGTCAAGGGCTTTTTTGAAATTTTTTCGGATTTTTTTAGATTTTTTTCAAAGGGCTTTTTCCTTTCCCAAAAATCCGCTGTTCATGACCCTTTACAGTATATGCAGGACTTTCTTTTATGATACCATTTCTGCACTATTGAATGAATTGTTCCACCGGTACACCCAATTTTGTCAGCACATCAATATAGCCGTCATACACCTCATCACGGGAAAAATCTCCGGCCTTCAGTTCATCATCGGTCAGAGCATTCAGACGGGTGTAAAAATCCGTTGCCAGCTCAATATACTTATCTGTCATCTGCATATTTTCAAAAAGCAGGTCTTCCGCCTCGCCTATACGCCCCTCTTTGATAAAGCGATCGAGTATCAGATGGAGCTGATCTGTTTCTGTCAGCATTTCTGACGATTCAAACGTATAGCTCACGTTATTCTTGTGAAAAACCAGATTTGCCACATACCGTGCAATAATCTCTATCTGCCGTAAGATCCAATCATCCTGAAATCCCACACGTCATTCCTCCCGATTTTCCTTTTGGGTTTATGCTTCTCCTGCCAGCACACCCGTTGAAAAGGCACACTGCAGGTTAAATCCGCCTGTATACGCATCTACATCTATGACTTCTCCTGCAAAATACAGTCCCTTCACCAATTTTGAAGCCATTGTTCTGGGATCAATTTCCTTGACAGAAACACCGCCCGAAGTCACAATTGCTTCCTCAATCGGACGAAATCCCTTTACTGTCAGCGGAAAGCACTTCAGCAGCGTCAATATCTGCCGGCGCTCGGTGCGGGTAATCTCACTGCACCGTTTTTCTGCGGATATACCCGCCATTCTCATGAACATTTTCAGCATTCCGGCGGGCAGTAAAGAGCGGAGCATGGAGCCTGCTGTTTCAGCCGTGCGGGAAGAGATTTCCCTCAGAAGACGGGCTTCCAGTTTTTCTTCCGACAGAGCCGGCTTCAGGTCTGTCAAAAGTTTGTAGCGTCCCTCGCTCATTTCCTTCATGTGTGCACTTGCACTGAGAATTACCGCACCGGCTGCACCATAACGCATGAACTGCAGTTCACCAAAGTCCGTATAGACCTTTCTGTTCCCCTTCAGCGTGTCTGTGACGGTCAGAGAAACATTTTTCAGCAGAAGCTGTACCATTTCACTCCCGATGGTTTCGACCGTTTCCAGAGGCACCAGAGAGGGTTTCAGCGGCACGATCGTGTGTCCTGCCTTTCGGGCGAAGCGGTAGCCGTCACCCGTTGAACCTGTGAGCGGATAGGAACACCCCCCGCAGGCAATAATGACTTTATCAAAGGGAACAGCCCCTTTTGCCGTCTGTATGCCGACAACTGCCCCGTCTTTTATCAGAATATCCTCTGCGGGCTGAAAAACCAGCCGTACCCCTTCCCTCTTCGCTGTATGCAGAAGAGTATCAACCACATCAGCCGCTTTATCCGACACAGGAAATACTCTGTGCCCCCGTTCCGTTTTCAGGGGCAGTCCGTTTTCCTCAAAAAAACGCATCGTATCCGCTGGAGAAAAACGGTTCAGCGCACTGTAAAGGAAACGCCCGTTTGTAGGCGTATTGTCAATAACCGTTTTGCTGTCACAGTTATTTGTCAGGTTACAGCGTCCTTTTCCGGTGATATACAGTTTTCTGCCGATTTTGGCATTCTTTTCAAACACTGTCACCTCATCACCCTTGCGGGCTGCAAAGATGGCCGCCATCATACCGGCTGCCCCGCCGCCGATCACCGCCGCCTTTCTTCGGGTCACTCTGCGTCATCCTTTCTGTTATTCTGATAAACATCGTATTCTTCCCAGATATTCTCAAGCATACTGAAAGTATGTTTGACTTCATCGTCCATTTTCAGAACAGTCGCCACAATCAGGGCATTGATCATGCTCAGCGGTGCAACCAGCGAATCGACTACCGCCGCCATATCACTTTTGGCGATCAGCAGATAATCCGCTACCGCCGCCAGCGGGCTTGCCATACTGTCTGTCAGGGCAATCACCTTTGTCCCCCGTCTTTTGGCGAAGGTCATCGCCTGAATCGCCGCATTGGAATAACGGGGAAAACTGATACCGATAATAACATCTTCCGTAGAAATACGGAACAGCTTTTCGTAGATTTCCGTTTCGCCGTAGTTATTGATGATCTTCACATTTTCAAAAATCAGCGAGTAGTAATAGCCCAGAAAAGACGCTAACGCCGCCGAACTTCTGACCGCAAAGATGTAGATTGTTCTGGCACGGGCGATCGCCTCTACCGCCTGTTCAAAGTCCTCCTTAGAGGTTTCTTCCAGCGTGCGGCGGATTTTCTCTATATCCTTTGTCAGAACATTTTCCAGCACATTTCCGCCGCTGATACGGCTCTGTGTCACCTCGATACGCTGAACGGAGGTCAGTTTGTCACGAATCATTTCCTGCATTGCTTTCTGCATTTTCGGATAGCCGTCATATCCCAGCTCGGTGGCAAAGCGCACAACTGTGGATTCGCTGACCCCTACCGTATTTCCCAGCTTAGCCGCCGTCATGAAAGCCGCCTTGTCATAATGTTCGGTAATAAAGCCCGCAATCAGCCGCTGACCTTTGGAAAAACCCGATTTCAAATCATTGATTCTGGATAATAAATTTTTTGTCATAACATATCACCTATCGTCATCAGATACCTGCACGAATTATTGATACATCATATTTTATATCTGAAACAGCAAAAAATCAAGCTAAAAATAAACCCGCCGCCGCAAAAGAAACTGTCAGCCCGAAAACTGAAAGCAAAAATCGGAAAATAACCGCCGTCTGAAGTGCGGATGCCGGCTGTCAGACCCAGTATATTCTGTTATCTTTGCGGGCAGGAGCGGCAGGATAATCACCTTCAACATAGCCTGCCGCACAATGTCCTATGCCTTCATAGTCGCCCTCAATGCCCAACTGCTGTAAAAGCGCCTGACCGACTGAGCCTTCAAACTCTTCTTTGGCACGATGTATCCAACAGCTTCCCAAGCCCAGCGAATGCGCCGCCAGCATCAGTTCACCCATAACAAGACTGCCGTCATAAATGGCTGTTGAACGGCTTTTATCCGCTAATACCACCAGAATCACCGGTGCGCCATAAAACGGGTCAAAGTTCTCGTCCCAACCGCCGATCCTGCAGTTTTCCTTTGAGAGCGCATCACGCCATTTTTTGTCTGTTACGGCAATAATCAGCGTTCCCTGCGAACCTCTGCCGCTGGCCGCATAAGTACCTGCCCTGACGATTTCCTCTATCAGTTCCTGCGGTACGGCATCCGGTTTAAAGCGCCGGATACTTCTTCTTTCCATAATTGCCCTGATAACCTCGTTCATCATCATGCTCCTTTCTTATCCCATCGCATATTGTTCGGAGTTCCATATCAAACGTGCCTGACATTCCATATTCCACCTGTTATCCCAGCCGGATTTCGGGGCGCTGATTTCAATAAACCGCAGTTCCTGCGTATTCTGCCAGTAACGGAAAGCGGACTTTTCGATACGTTCCACATTTGGCAGCAGGAACATTGATTCTACGGAGGTGCAGCCTGAAAAAGCAAAGCTTCCGATTGTCGTCACGCTTGTCGGAAGAATGATTTCCGTCACCTTCGTACATTTATCAAATGACCATTCTCCGATCGTCACTGTACCGGTATGCACACCTACACTGCCCTCTTTTGCTTCGGGACATTTCAGCAGTTCTGTCTTATCATGGGTGTACAGGATACCGTTCTCAGAGGCATATTTTGTGTTATGCTCGTCAACGCTGATAGCCTGCAGTCCGCTGCAATTCAGAAGGAAATCTTCTCCCAGCGTCACAGCTGCCGCCGGCAGATTCAGTGTGTGCAGCTTCTGACAACCCCTGAAACAGGAATCTCCCAGATCCGTCACACTGTCAGCAATTGTGATTTCTGTCATGTTCTTCTGGTCGTAAAACGCATATTTTCCGATGTGTGTAATGCCCTCACCGATGACGACACGCCGTATTTCGCCGGCGTATTCAATCCATGGGTGCGTACATTGTACATCTACCGTGTTGTTGTCCAGCAGTACATAACCCAGAGCATAGTCTTCCATCGCTCCCTGACCGCTGATCGTCAGTACACCGTCCCTGTCCAGAAGGTAGGAAACATTCTTTCCGCATGAGCCGCTCAGAACGCCTGCCGGTTCTGCTTCCTCTATCTGCACTTCAAAGGAAACGGTTTTCCCGCTGTAAGCCACTGTGACCGTTTTCTTTCCTGCCGTTCCGCTGTCAAAACCCGTCATCGTGCATTCAGGCAGCGGGACGTTTTTCTTTGTACCGTCACTATAAAGCGCTTCTATCGTCAGACCTGCGGTATCCAGTTCTTCACCGACATAATAAGTCGTTTTAACAGGATTTTTATGAAGCACAAGCGACTGCAGCACCACGCTTCCGGCAGACATTTTTTCCGATACAAGGCTTGATTCTGGCGGAATATCTGATAGCACTGCAGAAGATTCCTGCTCTGAGGGAACGTGTGATGCCTGAGAATCTGCTGTCGTGTGACGGTTCAACAATACAGCAGCCCCCACACTGCCCGCCACTGCGAGCGCCGCTAAAACTGCCGTAAAAATCCAGAGCTTCTTCCTGCTTTTCGGCGGTTTTTCGGGCGCGGTATCAGGTTTGTTTTCCGCACCGCCGGAAGTCTGCGCCGTTCCTGCGGTGTTTCCGTCCGGCTTGGCGGTTTCCTGCAGCTTTTCCAGTGCCTTGCGCATCTGTGTGGGCTTTGTCCAGCGGTCTTCCGGAGAAAATGCACACGCTTTCATAATGACATCTGCCAATACCTGACTCCGGCAGTACTTCGGCAAAGGCATTGCATCACCGCGAAAACGTCTGACATTGGCGGCTTCTATCACAGCAGCATCTGCCGCCGCGTTGTTATCCAGCGGAACAAAGGGCGCTTTATTGCCGTTCAGCAGGCGGTACATCACAATGCCGAGCGAGTAAATGTCCGCCCTGATATCTGCGCTGCTGCCCCGTGAAATTTCCGGTGACATATAGGTATAAGTACCCCTTACCGTCATACTGGCGTTGGTGTTGGAAAGCACCTTCGATTCACCGAAATCACCCAGTTTATAGACCCCTACCGAATTCACGAATATATTGGCAGGTTTGATATCACGATGAATGATCTGGTGCTTGTCCAGCACTTCAAGCGCCGCACAGATATCGATGCCAAGCTGAATGACGTTATTCTGGTCAAAATAATGCTCCCGCATATACTTCGGCAGGGCTGTCAGGTGTTCCATACGGATAAAAATGTCATAGCCGACACCCGTCGCTTTGGGAATAATACAATGATCCTCATAGGAAACAATATTGGTATTGCCCCTGAGTGCGTAACAGAAATTGATCTCTGCTATGATCTTATCCCGCACAGTATCGTAATAAAGAGGAACTGACTTTTCATCGGGAACCAGCCCCTCTGATATCAGCGTATCTGCACTGACATTGTCATCAGGAATGGAAATATGCTTGACAGCGGAGATATAAGTATTGCCGTATTCTGTTTTTTCTGCCCGATAGACTGCACCGAATGTACCTTTGCCTATCAGTTCCCTGATGTACCATTCACCCCATAACGGTGAAAAAGACATGATATCCGACATCGCCTTCACTCCCGTTTATTCTCACTTTTCGCTTTCGGAAAAACAGATTCTCCATCAAATGCAGCAGCCGGACTTCAGACTACTAT
>CADCQO010000276.1 GCA_902803585.1 uncultured Ruminococcus sp. | reverse complement strand
GCTATGATAAACTTGATTCCATTTTTCTATCTGTTATCATGTTGGCTATGATTTTTGATGCTCTTTTTATGTGAACACGCTCTAATTGTCTGTCAATAGTAACAGTCTGCCAATTTGAAAGCCAATTATTATTACTCCGATATGAATTACTAAAAATAATATGAGCAGGTGCAGAAGTAAATGTAATATTATTTGTCGATGCAACACCAGACGAAACAGTCAAAGAATCTCCCGGCCATCCATTAGTTCCACTACCACCCCATGTGTATACATAATTTGGTTGTGCCAAGCTGCCCCATCCGGTTAGTTCAACTGAAATTTTGTTACTGTCAGAATGTACTCCATAGTTTCCAAAAGTATATATGTAACCCTTTTGAAATGATGCAATGGTAATATCGTCTGTTCCCCATTTACCCGAACCACCGTTAAATTTACAATGCATCGTTCCCGTGGGCAAATCATCAAAAGGTATCGTATATGTAAACTCTGTCCGCGCAGCATTAGCTGTCATCTTCTCGCCAGGGTATGCAGAATAGGAAGTATCAACCCCTCCTGAGGTTGCCCACATATATACATATACATCTCCACTAATTTCAAAATCAGAAATATACTTAAAAACAACATAATCCTGTTCAACAGTAATGGTTCCTGGTGAACCCGTTAATCCCGAAATCACTCTGTTAAACTGCTTATACGGCTCATAACGGGCATACCATGTGTAATTGCTCCGATTACCCGAAAGCTTGTTCCACTCATTGTTGTTCTTCTCGTAATCCGTAAGGTAGTCATACATACTTACCGACTGAGGCAATATCTTGCCGGTGTATTCACCATTTACACTGCCGTCATCACCGTGGCTGTCCTTATAGCCATCTTGACCCATGTACTGGCTGTAAGTCTGTACCTGTATAATTCTACCGTTGCCGGGTGTAGGATCTGCCGCACTGACCCTGATTCCGGCTTCCCAGCCGACAAACGCCTGCTGGAAGGTGAGTGCTAATATCAAAAACGCCATAAAGGCACAAAGTATCCTTGTTCTTTTCGGTGTGGCGGGTATTTGTATATTGATTCTCATGATGTACCGCTCCTTTTTTTTATTCAAAGTTAATTGCTGAAGTGGCATACCCTGTTATAAGGATTTCCCGCTCAAGTACTCGCAGTACAGATAAAACGGGCTATTCCCGTGTGCCCCACGGTTCAGACTACTGTGTCAGACAGCCTGACTGCTGTATAACATCTCACTCAGCATAACATTATCCGTCCGGATAAACCTTTTTCCTTCTTCTGACAGCTTATATTTCAGGAAAAACCTGAAGATCGCCCAACCAAAGTCGTAACTGATGCCCTCAGCCGGATCTTTCATACATACGCAGTCGTAGGCATTGGCTATCTGCCGTGAATGCTTGTGCAGAAAATCCGTTCTCTGGTTGCAAAACTTTTCCCTGAGTTTCATCGTTTTGATACGCTGCTTTTTCCGATTTCTGGAACCCTTTTTCATATGCAGCAGCTTTCGTTTTTCACGCTGCAGTGTTTCCAGTGTCTGGCGGATATAAGGTGGATAATCCATCTGTCCGCCGTTGCTGTCAGTGTATAATCCCGTGTCGGAATATTCCAGACCTATGACACGCTCCGGAACCGTTTCCGGTACGGTCTGTTCATACTCAAACAGCACACTGGCATAATACAGCCCCCGTGCATCGCGTATTACCGTTACCGCTTTCAGCCTGAAATCTTTCGGAATGACCCTGTGCAGCTTGATTCGGAC
This sequence comes from uncultured Ruminococcus sp., assembly GCA_902803585.1. Taxonomy (GTDB): domain Bacteria; phylum Bacillota; class Clostridia; order Oscillospirales; family Acutalibacteraceae; genus UBA1213. The sequence goes on along the minus strand of CADCQO010000276.1, from coordinate 762 downwards.
GAAGCCTATTTTCGGAAGCCTGATCTCACCGCATCGTATAATGATATTTCCATTCACGCAATTGGTAGTGTAGGTCTTTTTGGAGCGTCTTTTGGTCTTGAACTTTGGCAGATTGCCCGCCGGATTTTTGAAAAAACGCTCATAAGCCGCCATCAGGTGCATCTGGGCATTCGCAAGAGCCAGACTGTCAACTTCTTTCAGCCACGGAAACTCTTTCTTGTACTGTGCCGGCGTATTTCTCAGACGTTTGCCGGTCTGGTTGTAATAAGCCAGCCTGTCCGACAGCATCTTATTGAAAATGAACCGAACGCAGTTAAAGGTATTTTCGATTTTTGCCTTTTGTTCACTGTTCGGAAAAATTCTGAATCTATAAGCTTTATTCATGCGCTTCACCTTGTGACAACATTATCAACATTAAACACTCAATATTTTTGACTTAAATTAGCAACAAACACTTACACATATTTGTAGTATCATTTTTTACCTCAATAGTCAATATATTTTGCTGACATCGCCATGAGAAAAACAAACGCTTTTCGTCTGTTAACACAAAAAAAACAGCTTTGCCAGCCGATTTTTTGAAAAAAGGTTGACAAAGCCTGTACATTATGCCTTTATTGAGCTTTATTTCTGTATGCAGACGAAACCGTTTCATCATGATGCTGAAACAGACGAAAACGTCCTGCACATTGGCGGGGTGAAAAAAGTTTTTCCGGAATCGTTTCAAGTGAAAAAAGGCAGAAAAAAGCACCCGCTGCTGCG
>CADCQO010000275.1 GCA_902803585.1 uncultured Ruminococcus sp. | reverse complement strand
TCCATCAGCAGGAGCAATGCCTGGGCTGATGCGTTTTTGGGGCTTGTGCAGCGCTTTGTTGCTTGCTGAGTTTCACGGATTCAGGATAATGGCAAAGGAACTGGAAATTTCCAATATGAAGATCAAGCTGATGCAGCACCAGATTTCTCCTCATTTTATTTTTAACGGTCTGAGCATCATCAAGTCCCTTATCTGGGAAAATCGTGAAAAAGCTGACGAAAGCGTTACCGAATTTTCTATGTATCTTCGGCGCAATATTGAAGCACTCCGTTTAACAGATATGATCCTTTTCAGCACAGAAATGGAGCATATCAAGGCGTTTCTGGCAATCGAACAAGCAGACGAATCTGTGCAGCTGACAGTAGAATATGATCTGCAGGCACCAGACTTTCCCGTGCCGGCTCTTTCAGTGGAACCGATTGTAGAGAATGCGGTGATACATGGTGTCAGTAAGCGGGAAAGCAAAGCAAAAATTGTCATTGCTACGAGAGAAGAAGCAGACTGTTATCGTATCATCGTAGCTGATAACGGTACAGGCTTTGATACAGCCGTCAGCGGCAGGGGGGTAGGAATCGAAAATACACAGGCAAGACTGCGGTATCAATGCGGCGGCTCTTTGACCATCGACAGCAGTCAGGAGGGAACAACAGCCACCATTCGTATTCCGAAAGGAGGGGGATTATGAGGGTTCTGGTATTGGACGACAAAATACTTTTGGTAAAGGATATTATCAGAGATGTAAAAAAAGTGCTTCCTGATGCTGAGTGTATTGGTTTTCATAAAGAAATGGAGGCGCTGGCTTATGCACGGGAACATACAGTAGATGTCGCCTTGCTGGATATTGATATGCCAAATATGGACGGTATAACAGTAGCGAAACATCTGAGAAAATTTATGCCCAGACTTAACATTATTTTTCTGACAGGGTATCCAGAATATGCACTGGAATCCTATAAAGTACTGGCAAGTGACTTTTTAGTAAAGCCTGTCAGCCGCACGGAATTAAAAAGGGCCTTTGAGCATCTGCGGTATCCCGTAAAAGAAAAAACAAGTCATGCGCCTAAAAATAAGTATGAAATCACAAAACTGGGAGAACGCATCAAACAACATCGTACAGAACAGGGAATGACAGCCGAAATGTTAGCTAAGAAATTGGACGTGTCGTTCCAGACAGTCTATCGTTGGGAGTCCGGCGAACGTATTCCTGATACAACGAAGCTCATTTCCATAGCCAATGCGTTCGGTATTGGTCTTGATGAACTGATTTTTCAAGAAGACAAAAACACATGAAGATATTCTTTCTGAACGGGAGAATAAAAATATCTGCACGAGGAGAAAATAGTATGAGACACAAAGAACCTGTTACCACCAAAGAACCGATTATATTTGAAGGGATGATGTTACCCTGCAAAAAGTGCGGGACATCTGACAGCATAGAAGTTCTGAGCAGACAGTTGGCAAGAAAAATCAAATGTAATGATACAGGTCGTGTTGTTTGCTATGGAATATGTCATCAATGTCACGGTGTTTTTCAGATTCATCGTCCGACAGGTCGGTGTGTTCTGATGTCGCAAACTGTGGAAAAGTTTCCTCATACTGATACCGTTTCCCCAAAAAAGGGAACCGAGCCGAAAGAGTGATTTTCGTCTGCTGTTTTATGTTTTGACGGCATACGCTTCACCAACGCATCCCACAAATTCATCTGCGTGGGTGTATTTATCTACAAGACAAAAACTCCCCGTTTTGACACTAACCCCCGCAGTCAGGCTGAACGTCTGGCTTCGGGGGTTGTATCATTTTTGGGGAGAACAGAATTGTAACGTACAGCTTGTTTTTACGAACCAAGCTCTTCAGCGCGTTTGGTGCAGGCAGCCATCGCATCAAAAATTGCCTTCGGTACTTCACGTTCATTCAGCACTTTCATGGCTTCGATGGTTGTACCGCCTTTAGAAGATACTTTCTGAATAAGGGTTTCGGGACTGTCACCGCTGGAACGCAGCATTTCAGCACTGCCCTCAAAGGTCTTGCAAACCAGACGCAGAGCAGTATTCTCTTCAATGCCAACTGATACCGCATAGTCTACCATAGCCTTTGCGAAAAGATAGATATAAGCGGGGCTGCTGCCGTTGACAGCGATTACTGCGTTCATCTGACTTTCCGGCAGAATAACAGCGTCACCGGAGAAAGAGAACATCTGGCAGACTTCATCAAAATCTTCATCGCTGATATTTTCAGAACGGCACAGTGCGCTGGCACCCTTGCCAAGCAGCAGAGGGGTATTGGGCATGACACGCACGGTCGGACAATTCTTTCCCAGACCTTTGCGTACTGCATCAATCGAAATACCTGCGGCGATAGTTACCATGACGGTATTATCCCGCACAGCATCTTTGATAGCAGACAATACTTCTGCATAATTCTGGGGCTTAACGGCGAGAACGATGATATCGCACTTTTCAGCCAGTGATTTTCCAGAATCTGTCGTGTCGACACCCTTCTTTGCCATAAGCGCCAGTTTTTCTGCATCTGTATCAAAAACAGAAAGTCTTGCAGCATTGTCAGGATTGTTTTTCAACATTCCGTTTACGATAGCGGTTGCCATATTACCCGCACCGATAAAACCAATTTTCTTGTTACTCATAAAGCAACACCTCCGCACACGATTATAGCACTTCTATTTTGTTTTGTCACGCCCTTTTTTCAGCTCCGGCGCAAAGGCTCGCAAAAATTTTTGAAACATGGTTTTGCAGGGCGAAACTGTAAGTTTTTTAAGGCAATTTTTACATACATTTCATATTCCTGTCAAAGTACCGCTGTATCTATCGGATATAATAACGGAAGTAGAACAGCATTGCTACACCAAGGAGGTTTTTATAATGAAAAAACGATTTTCTGCTCTTATGCTGAGTCTGATGCTTACTGCTCCTTTGTGCAGCTGTCAGTCGTCTGCTCCTGCTGAAACTCCGAAAATCACTATTGCCGAAAGTTCAGCTGATACTCCGGATAATACATCATCTTCTCAGGAAAGTTCTTTAACAAAAGCCCAGCCCGCTGCCGCTGAATCCGCACAGAACGATACCGGTTATGCTGAAAAACTGTTCGGTCAGGATATTCTTGATATCAACATTGCGGCCTCTGCCGAAGACTGGCAGAACCTGATAGACAACGCGGGTTCCAAGCCCTGTATTGCCTGTGATATTACCATCAATGGTGAAACTTTCCATAATGTCGGCATCAAAACCAAAGGCAATACCTCATTACAGCAATTAGTCAAAGACAAAAGCACCCGTTACAGCCTGAAGGTGAATTTCGGCAAATATGAAGACGGTCAGACCTGTTACGGGCTGGACAAATTGGCGCTTAACAACATTTATGCTGACAGT
>CADCQO010000274.1 GCA_902803585.1 uncultured Ruminococcus sp. | reverse complement strand
TGTAGCTCACCGGAGGACGGATTCGAGGTCTTGACTAACACGAACAAGCCTTTGTCGTTTTCACGGCAAACATTCAGCACAGGCTTGACACCAGCCGTGCCAAGATACGCATTGACGGTCAGGGCATCGCTGCCAAAAACTTCCAGTGTTTCGCCTTCCACTTCGGTAATACCGAGGTGGGCTTTGGCATAGGCTTCCATCGTGGTACCGATGTCGTTACGCTTGGCATCGGTAATGACGAACATCCCCTTGCTCTTGGCATAGTCGATAGTACGCTTCAAGGCTCTGACACCCTGCCAGCCGTACATTTCGTAATAGGCCGCCTGCGGTTTGACAGCTGGTACAATATCACACAGGGCATCAATCAGCCCCTGATTAAAGCGGTATAATGCCTCAGCGGCACCCTCTAAGGTCTTTCCGAATTTTGCATAGGCCTCTTCCTTGATATAATCGGGGATAAAGTCCAGTTTCGGATCGAGTCCTGCTACTGTGGGGTTTTTGGTTCTTTTGATTGCTTCAATGAGTCTGTCAAATGACATAGTAAAAAGCCTCCGTTTCAGTTGGTTAGGTCATTAAAGACAACACGGCCATGATAGACAGTCAGCTTGACCTTAGCCGCTAATGTCATTCCTTTGAAGGGGGTATTTTTAGACTTACCGTGCAGTTTTTCGGGGTCAACCGTCCATTCCTCTTCGCGATAGAGCATCAGATCTGCGGGTGTGCCGATGCTCAGTGTACCGCCATAGGTTTTGAGGATACGGGCGGGATTGACGGACATCTTCTCAATCAGCTCGGATTCGCTCAGGATACCGCCTTTAACCAGCACCGTATAGGCAGCGGCAAAAGAGGTTTCCATGCCGACAGAGCCGTTAGGAGCCTGAACGAAATCAGATTTTTCTGCGGGGGTATGGGGGGCGTGATCGGTAGCGACAGCGTCGATGGTGCCGTCCCTGAGAGCTTCAATCATCGCCTGCCTGTCATGCTCTGTACGGAGCGGCGGGTTCATGCGGTAGTCAGCATCACGTTTGAGAAGTGCTTCCTCCGTCAGCATGAGATAGTGAGGAGCAGTTTCAGCCGTTACCCGTACCCCCCGCTGTTTGGCGGCTCTTATCATTGCCGCTGACACAGCCGTGCTGACATGGCAGATATGGACAGGCAGACCATAGCTTTCCGCCAGCGCTAATTCTCTGGCTGTACCGGCATCTTCAGCGGCACACGGCATTCCTTTTACGCCAAGTGCTTCGGAAACAGCCCCTTCGTTGACCTTTCCGCCCGCCAGATAGGGGTCTTCGCAGTGGGCTGTAACGGGAATGTCAATATCGGGTCGGGCGGCTGTTTTCATGGCAGCCACCATAATAGATGTATCCAGTACAGGCACACCGTCATCAGAGAGTGCGGAAATGCCCGCATCATACAGAGCCTGAATATCGGTTGCTTCATGACCGCCCAGACCTTTTGTAATCGCACCGACAACGTGCACCTTTGCATCAGCATTTTCTGCTTTTGCGAGGATATAGCGAACTGTTTCAGGGCTGTCAACGGCGGGCTTTGTATTCGGCATAGCGAGCAGCTGTGTGACACCGCCTGCCGCCGCCGCACGGCAGCCGGAAAGGATATCTTCCTTTTCTGTCTGACCGGGGTCGCGCAGATGAACGTGCAGGTCAATCAGTCCCGGTGCAGCCGTCAGCCCGCTCCCGTCAATGACCAGCGTATCATTGTCAGGACGTTCCGGCGGTGCAAAGCTGCCGTTTCTGATGAAAATATCTCCTGTTTCATCTACCGCATTGACAGGGTCTAAAATACGTACATTGCGGATAAGAAGTTTGTTCATAGGGTCACTCCCTTTATTCCTCGTCATAGGGCGGGTCGGGCATAAAGATTTTCCCGATGGACTTTTTCAGGCGGCTTCCGACAGAATCCTTTTTGCGGGGCTGTACTTCCTCCGCGGCAGGACTTGTCTGAGAGCCTTCCGGCTGGTCATAACCTGTATAGTAAGAAAAAGCATCGTTGCTGCTGTCCTGCTGCGGCTGGGGACGGCTCTGCGTTCTGGGCGGTTCTTTTCTGGGCCGTTCAGGACGGCGGAAAGTTGATGAAGTGCGGGCAGACGGAGAGGGACGAACGGCAGGCGCAGGACGGGACGGAGGAGGCGGCGGAGCCGGAGGGGGAACCGGTTGTTCCTCTTCGGGGGCCTGACTGTCGGATTCTTCGGCAGAAGGCGTACCGCTTTCGGTGCTGAAACGCTGTGCATAAGCGCGGTTTTTAGGCATCGTTTTTTTCATTTCCTCATACTGCTGGTTATATGCCTCAGCACTAACGCTTTCCAGTCGGGGAATTTTCGTAAACGGTGTCTGCATCGGAACAACCGGACGCTGTGGAGCGGGCGCACGTTCAACGTTGATACCGCTGGCACGTTCAAACTCAGAAATTTCCGTAGACTGCGGTCTTTCCTGTCCGGATGTCTGAT
>CADCQO010000273.1 GCA_902803585.1 uncultured Ruminococcus sp. | reverse complement strand
CTCGTTTTCGACACTATACACCGAATACCCGCACAGGCGGCGGAATGTGTCGTAAATCTGCCGCTGGGTGGTGCAGAATGCCTTTTCGCTGACTGAATACAGCACCCGTCCGCCTTCCTCCAGAAACAGGGTAGACGTTCCGTCTGTCAGCGCCAACGGTTTGCCGGCTCTCAGACGGATTTCCTGTATAGCTGTCCTTTTGCTTTCCGGCAATGAAAGCACCGCCTCCCTGACCTCTTCGCACAACATCTCTGCCGCTGACACAAAGCTGTCCTGACATTCCGCCATTGTGAACATCCTCCTTTTCCTGATACCACAATCATATTTCAGAACTGCCGCGATTATGCCAAAAGTCAGACAATTTGAAAAAGGAATCCGGAAATCGGCGGGGAAAAATCTGCTGACCGGACAAGCGCAGGCAGTAATTTTATATCACACAAATTAAAAACTTGCCGACAACGCCGCCGGATTGTCTGCCACAGACAAAAAAAAACTATTCTCCTCCCGCTGTGGGAAAAGAATAGTTCATGTAAGCCCGCCGGAATCATCAGAAGGACAGACTTTGTAACGGAATCAGCCAGACGCAGCATTGACGGTGAAAATGCCCAGACAGACCATAAACAGGGAAAGAAGATTCGGAAGTGTGAAAATATTTTCGCCCAGAAAAATAGCTGACCACATCGCACCAAAAACAGGAATCAGCATCTGATATACGGCTATACGGCTCACTTGATTGTGAAACAGCAGCATCGTCCAGAGCAAAAAGGCAGCACCTGCCATTGCCGCCAGATACAGCAGCATCATCACACACCCGACATCATAAAAAATCAGCCTGCCGCCGCACAGATACCCTACTGCTGTCAGCGCACCGCCGCCTGTCAGAAGCTGCCATGCAGAAATCTGAAGCGGATTCCTGTCGGAGGCAATTTTTTTGCTGATAACATTTCCTACCGCTCCCGATAGGTTGGAGAGAATAACCAGACCATCTCCGAACAGTAAAAAACCTCCGAAGCCGTCCCCGCCGAGGTTCATTACCACGATACCCGCTGCCCCGATCACACAGCCGATGATTTTCCGCAGTGTCAGGTGGTCATTCCTGAAACAAAGCGCAGAAAGCAGTACAGAAGCAAATGCCGCCAGCGATGTGAAAATGGCGGATTTTGTCCCGCTGACGTGGACAATACCGCTGTAAAGCAATAAATACTGCAGAAATGTCTGAAAAAAACCAAGAATGGTAACGGGAACAATATCGTTTCTGCGCAGCTTCATTTTTGATGGGTTCCGCATCAGTCCGATGAACAGTACCAGCAATCCCGCCCCCAAAAAACGCATTCCCGCAAAAATCAGCTGAGCGGGTACATCACCTTTTTCCATATGGAACATTTCATAACCGATTTTGATACAGGGAAAGGCTGTTCCCCACAGGAGCGTACAAAAAACGGCAATCGCTGCTGTTACGAACCGATTTGTCAGCCAGCGTTCAGATCGTTTCATCATGATTCACTATCCTGACTTTCTGATGAAGGAGAAGGAAAACGCTCCAGAAAATGGTGTTCCTCGTCCTCCAGATAATAGCCGATAATCGTACTGAGATTGACCCTTTCCACACTGCGGAAAATATTATATTCCACCTGCGGATTGGTCTGTTTCAGTTGCTGGATCAGATGCTTGATTTCCTGCCGCTTAGACGTTCCTGTACCGTCCTGTCGGGCATTCTGCTCCGTAAAGCGGCAGGCACACTGCAAAAATGAAAGCTGGTGGTAACGGCTCCATGAAATAATATCCTTTTCACGGATATAGTACATCGGACGGATCAGTTCCATTCCCTCGAAATTCGTGCTTTTAATGCGCGGCATCATCGTCTGCACCTGTGCACCGTAGAGCATTCCCATGAGAATGGTTTCGATCACGTCATCAAAATGATGGCCAAGGGCAATTTTATTGCAGCCAAGCTGCTGTGCCTGCTGATAGAGGTAGCCGCGGCGCATTCTGGCACAAAGATAGCAGGGATTTTTTTCGATATGCTCCACCGAATTGAAAATATCTGTTTCAAAAATGCGGATCGGTATTTCAAGTATTGCCGCATTATCAATGATTTTCTGACGGTTCATCGGGTGGTATCCCGGATCCATCACGATGAATTCCATCTCAAAAGGGTAATCTCCATGCCGTGAAAGCTCCTGCATCAGCTTTGCAAGAAGCATTGAGTCTTTTCCGCCTGAAATACACACCGCTATTTTATCGCCCCGCTGAATCAGCTGATAATCCTTGACCGCACCGACAAATTTATGAAACAGCGTCTTTTTGTATTTTGTGATAATACTATGTTCTGCCGGGTTATATTTTTCCATCTTCTTCCCTCCCAGAATTTTACGCCTTCAATCTAAAAAGCAGATATCCGTCCGCTGTGCAAACGAAATATCTGCTTTCACTGATCGAAACATTATTCAAAATGTTTCTTGTTCTTCTTTTTGCCGAATCGGGTAGAGGAAATGAACTTCTTCACTCGGTTCGTTTTGCTTCTTTCCAGAACCGGTTCACCTGTACCGCTGACGACATCAGGGGTAATGGTGATCTTGATAACGGTTTCATCAGCGGGAATCTCAAACATCAGCTTTTTGAGGGTATCCTCCATGATAGCCCGCAGACCTCTTGCACCTGTACGGCGTTCAATCGCCTTTTTAGCGATTTCTGTCAGGGCATCGTCCTCGAATACCAGCTCTACGCCGTCCATATCAAACAACTTTGTATACTGCTTGACGAGAGAATCTTTCGGTTCTCTGAGAATGCGTACCAGTGATGCTTCATCAAGACCGTTAAGTGCTGTAATAACCGGCAGACGGCCTACCAGCTCAGGAATCAGACCGAATTTCACCAGATCCTGCGGAATAACGTCTGACATCCAGTCAGTGGTATCCAGTTCCTTTTTGGATTTGATATCTGCATTGAAACCCAGAACCGATGAACCCATACGCTTTTCTACCATTTTCTCCAGACCGTCAAATGCACCGCCGCAGATAAAGAGAATGTTGGTAGTGTCGATCTGGATAAATTCCTGCTGGGGGTGCTTACGGCCTCCTGTAGGCGGTACATTGGATACCGTACCTTCAAGGATTTTCAGCAGTGCCTGCTGTACGCCTTCACCGCTGACATCTCTCGTAATAGAAGGATTCTCGGATTTGCGGGCGATCTTGTCGATTTCGTCAACATAGATAATACCGCGTTCTGCACGGGCAATATCAAATTCCGCTGCCTGAATCAAACGCAGCAGGATATTTTCTACGTCCTCACCGACATAACCGGCTTCTGTCAGAGTGGTAGCATCGGCGATAGCAAACGGTACATCCAGAATTCTTGCCAAAGTCTGCGCCAGCAAGGTCTTGCCAACACCTGAAGGGCCGAGCAGCAGCACGTTGCTTTTGTTAAGTGTTACATCGTCCGGCTGCAAAACGCTGTTGATGCGCTTGTAATGGTTATAGACAGAAACCGCTAAAGCGATTTTTGCTTCGTCCTGACCGATGACATACTCGTCCAGCTTCTGTTTGATTTCTGTCGGTCTTAACAACTCACGGCCATTGGTATTTGTCGGCGTGGTAATCTCCGGCACTTCGTAATATGGGTCATTCCGCAAAATCGAATTGCACAACCGGATACATTCATCACAGATAAACGCACCTGCACCCTGTATCATTTTTCCTACCGACTCTTGCGATTTTCCGCAAAAGGAGCAGTAAATATTCTTTTTGGAATCGTCCTTGTTTGCCATCTGTGCAACTCCTTATCGCTGTGTAATGACCTTATCAATCAAACCGTATTCCAACGCCTGCTGTGCTGTCATAAAGTTATCACGCTCTGT
>CADCQO010000272.1 GCA_902803585.1 uncultured Ruminococcus sp. | reverse complement strand
GGAGGACGGTCATGAGCGATAATGAAATGCAGCGTATGCAGCAGGAAGCTGTCAGGCGGGCGCAGGAAATGCAGCGCCGTGCAGCAGCCTATCATCGCCAGCCTTCTGCGAGAGTTCGGGCACAGGAGGTGCAACAATATAGCGAACAGCCTTCTGTGAAAATGCCGGTACAGGACATAAAGCATAGTGAGCAGCCCTGCGCTGAAGCGACAGTACAGATGCAGGAAGTTCCGGAAAAGCCCGATGACGGTCATGAGCGGCACCGTACATCGGGCGGTATTTTTGAAACTCTTTTCAAGGATAAGGAAAAAACGCTGATATTAGGCATTCTTCTGCTGCTGATGGACGAAAAAACCGACAATAGCCTGCTAATGGCGCTGGTATATCTGTTGCTTTAACGTACCTGACCTTCGCCCTGAATAATAAACTTCATGGAAGTGAGTTCATTCAGACCCATCGGGCCTCTGGCGTGAAGTTTCTGAGTAGAAATACCGATTTCTGCCCCCAGACCGAACATACCACCGTCCGTAAAACGAGTTGAAACATTCACGTATACAGCAGCAGAATCGACTGTTGCTGTAAAGCGTCTGGCGTTGTGATAGTCTTTCGTTACGATGCACTCACTGTGTCCGGTAGAATAACGCGCGATATGTTCTGTCGCTTCCTCCAGTGAGGAAACAACCTTTACTGCCAGAATATAGTCGCCATATTCGGTTTCCCAGTCACTTTCCTGTGCCTGAACGACACTTTCTCCGAGAATCTGTCTTGTTCTTTCGCAGCCTCTCAGTTCAACATTCTTTTCATCCAGTCTTGCTTTGATAAGGGGCAGGGCTTTTTCAGCAATTTTTTCATGAACAAGAATCGTTTCGATAGCATTACATACTGAAGGACGGGATGTTTTAGCATTGTAGATGATATTGGCAGCCATTTCGATGTCGGCACTTTCATCGACAAATACATGACAGTTGCCTGCACCTGTTTCAATAACAGGTACTTTTGCATTGGCAACAACAGCTTTGATCAGACCTTTACCGCCACGAGGAATCAGCACATCCAGATACTCCGTCAGTTCCATCAGTTCAATGGAGGATTGTCTTGTAGTATCTTCAATCAGCTGTACGCAATTTCTGTCCAGACCGACACTCTCGATAGCGTCCTGCATAATAGCTGTCAGACACTTATTAGAGTTGATGGCTTCCTTTCCGCCGCGCAAAATAACAGCGTTGCCGCTCTTAAGACAAAGCACAGCGGCATCTACTGTAACGTTCGGACGGGACTCGAAAATAATGCCGATAACGCCCAGAGGTACACGAACCTTTGTAATTTCCATTCCGTTTGGACGGGTACTGCCGCTGATAACTGTACCGATGGGGTCAGGCAGTGCTGCTACTTCAAGAACGCCGTCTGCCACGCCCTTGATGCGTCCCTCGTCCAGTTTCAGCCTGTCCAACAAAGCAGCAGACAATCCGTTTTGCTTTCCGTTATCTAAATCCACCTGATTAGCCTTTATGATTTCGTCCTGATGCACCAGCAAAGCCTTTGCAATTGCTTTGAGTGCATCATTTTTCTTTTCGCCGGCAATCGCCAATTGTCTTGAAGCGGTTTTTGCCTGCTGACCCATCATGTCAATTGTTCTCATAAAAATCCTGCTTCCTTTCTGTCATTCAGATTATATGCGTCCCTCGGTCGCTGTAAAGAGTGTTCCCATAGGCTGCCCTTCAATCAGCTTGTAAATGTTGGCGGGGTCGTTGCCGCTCATAACACAGCAGTGGATACCTGCACCGGTAGCCGCAGCGGCAGCTGTAATTTTGGTTGCCATGCCGCCTGTACCTCTGTTGGAACCTGAGCCTCCTGCCATTTCACGGATGGTATCATCAATATGCGATACAACGGGAATCCGCACAGCATCAGGATTTTTTCTCGGGTCAGAATCATACAGACCGTCAATATCCGTCAGAATAACCAACAGATCAGCGCCCACCAGATCGGCAACGATTGCTGACAAATTATCATTATCACCGAAATTGGCACCGACCAGTTCATCAATTGCCACAGTATCATTTTCATTGACGATCGGAATGATACCCATTTCCAGCAGTGTCTGGAAAGTGTTGATGACATTCTGGCGGGAATGGTCATTGATAACGACATTCTTCGTCAGCAATACCTGAGCAACAGAATTGTTGTACTCTCCGAAGAACTTGTCATACAGGAACATCAGTTCGCACTGACCGACAGCGGCTAAAGCCTGTTTGTAGCGGGTTTCGGAGGGTCTTGACTTAAGTTTGAGCTTGCCCATTCCTACACCAATCGCACCGGAGCTGACAAGAATGATCTGTTTTCCGCTGTTGTGCAGATCACTGAGGACTTTGCAGAGCATTTCCAGTCTTCTGAGATTGACCTGACCATTTTCATAAGTAAGTGTAGAGGTACCGACTTTTATAACAATACGTCTTGATTGAAAGATATTCATGTTTCCTTTTCCTTTCGGAGCAATGCTTCTTTAACAGGGCATAGTATAGC
>CADCQO010000271.1 GCA_902803585.1 uncultured Ruminococcus sp. | reverse complement strand
CTGTTATCGGTGTAAAGCCCGCTGAACAGTTCCAGTTCCGTATTTTCTGTACACCCGTTGGCCCTTACTTCAAGGGCGGTGCAAAGCCGATTACTATTAAGGTCAGCGATTTTGACAGAGCTGCTCCGCACGGTACCGGCTATATCAAGGCAGGTCTGAACTACGCTATGAGTCTTCATGCTATCGTAACTGCTCATCAGGAAGGCTTTGACGAGAATATGTATCTTGATGCCGGCAGCAGAACAAAGGTTGAAGAAACCGGCGGTGCAAACTTCCTCTTTGTCACAAAGGACAATAAGGTCGTTACACCCAAATCCAACAGTATCCTGCCCTCTATCACAAGACGTTCTCTGATGGTTGTTGCAAAAGAGTATCTGGGTCTGGAAGTTGAAGAACGTGAAGTTTACTTTGACGAGGTAAAGGACTTTGCAGAATGCGGACTTTGCGGCACAGCTGCCGTTATTTCCCCTGTCGGCAAGATTTACGATCACGGCAAGGAAATCTGCTTCCCCAGCGGTATGGAAGAGATGGGCCCTGTTACAAAGAAGCTGTATGACACCCTGACCGGCATTCAGATGGACCGTCTTGAGGCTCCTGAAGGCTGGATCCGTGTTATCGACTAAATAACGCTTGAAAAATATCAGCCGCAATCCCGCTGACTTGAAAGGCATTGGCTGATTACACAGGCCGGACTCATGATGGAAAGACATCAGAAGTCCGGTCTGTTTTTATGTCCGGAAATAGCAATTGTCTGCACAAGGGTGCCCGTCATTTTCCATATGCCTGCCCTGCCCGCTAAATCAGAGGTACTGTTTGGGGAGAATGAACATAGAATGTAAGGGAGGTGAAAACCGTTATTGAAAAATTGACGATATGCAGCTTTTATGTTAAAATCAGAGAAGATACGAAGTGTATGCGACAACCAAGCGATGATGGCAGAGTAAATATTACGAAAAGAGAATAGATTAGCGGTTAGCCATTACTGCTATGACAAGGGCAGGAACCCCCCTCTGGGTACAGCGCAGTCATTCGCTGTCAGGACGGTAACCAGTCCGTTCGGTACAAGTGTGGCGGCACAAGACACAGTGCCAAAAACGTAATATTAAAATGCACAAAATCAACTTCTCTGATTTGTCTATAGGTACCCGTTCGTTAACAGGGAGTTTAAGCCTTCGGAGTGTCATATCAAACATGAGCAGATTTTTTATTAAAAGTGGACACGATAAACAAGGAATGAAACATAAAAGTTGCTTTTATAACTTTTTATAAGTTTTCAGTAACGGTAATAAAGTATGGAAACTGTGATTTATACTGTCAAGCAAGGAGATACGCTCTATTCGATTGCAAAACGCTTCGGTACCACTGTCAGCATGATTGCCCGATATAACGGCATTATAGAACCTGACAATATTGAGGCAGGGCGTGTACTCCGGATTCCTGTATCAGAAATTCCCGCTATGTGCAGGGAACGTGCTATGCCCTATCGGGAATACATTGTCAAAAAAGGCGATACTCTCGCGGCAATTGCGGAAAAAACCGGTGTCGGTTCTCAGCGTATTGCAGGCTTTAACGGACTGAATGACCCCGACAGAATTGCAGAAGGACAGGTTTTGCGGATACCGTTTCCGATAACCGACAGCAAAGAAAAGGAATACGTCGTTCAGTCTGGTGATACGCTGACTTCTGTTGCCCAAAAAACAGATACGACCGTACAGCAGATTGCACAACGAAATGAAATACCCGATGTGGACATGATCACCGCAGGAGAAAGCATTTTAGTTCCGCAGCAGACGTTGTCGTATCAGGTACAGACAGGCGACACACTCTGGCAGATTGCCCGCCGTTACGGAGTAAGCGTCCCCTATCTTGTCAATATGAACCGTTTGTGTCAGCCTGACAGCATTCAGGCAGGACAGGTGCTGATTATCCGCCGCTGAAAATCAAAAAAGACAGCAGACAAACGAAAAATTCCGGACGGCCGCTGTGTCAGGCTGTCCGGAATTTTTTGTCGAGCATACGAATGGCAAAGCAAAACAGAATACAGACGCTGAGACGGAAAATCAGATCCGTACCGGCTGTACCGAAAGTTGGCAGGAGCTTCAGCAAAAGGCAGGGAATCAGAATAGTGAGCAGGGGAAAGAAAATGTGCTGTCTGACGGATAAATGCAGATGTGTGATGCTGACCAGTTTCCACAGACTGAGCAGTGTATTGAGCAATTCGCTTACGATAATGACAACCACAACACCATAAATGCCCCACAGCGGAAGCAGAATAATCGTCAGCAGTACCCGCAAAACAGAGTCGATGGTATTGAAAATGAAATAACCTGTCTGTTCGTTCAGACCCTTCAGCAGTGCGTCAACTACCGAATCAAGGTACATGAAGGGAATAACAGGTGCTAAAAGTGACAAGTAATAACCTGCTTCGGCATTTCCGAATAACAGCCTGCACAGCGGGTCGGCATAGAATAATATCAGCACCATAACAGGCAGGGAAAACTGCAGTGCCGCCGCAATCATCACTTCGCTGATGTGCCGTACAGAGCGGTGATGCCGGCGCACCCTCACTTCTGCGATTTCCGGAACAATCAGTGAGGCAAACGGTATAATCAACACAGCCGGAAACGTCAGAACTGCCATAGACATTCCGCTGACAATGCCGTATCGGGAGAGTGCCTTGCTTTCAGAATATCCGTATCGCTGTAAGCCAAAAGGTATCAGGGCATTTTCGACGGCAGACAAGCCCCAGCGCAAACAGGCGTTGGCTGTTACAGGCAGAAAAATAGGCAGCATTTGCCGCCAGAGTCCTTCTGTCCTGAGAATCACTCCGCAGCAGTGCCTTCTGTCCCATTTGTAACAGAACAGCGAAAAAATCAGCGATAATATTTCGGCGGCTGTTGTGCCGGTAACCGCCATTGCACAGGCCTCCGAAAGATCGTGAGGCGTGTGAACGGAAAACAGCAGCACAAAACAGGCGATTTCCAGCAGTTGTTCTAAAAGCTGTTCAGCCGAGGCGGGAAGCGTTTTCCTCCTTGCCAGAAAGTATCCCCGAATACAGGCAGAAACGGATAAAAACGGCAGACTTGGTGCAAGTATGCGCAAAGCCGCCGCTGCTCTGCTGTCAAGCAGAAGCGATCCGGCAATTCCATCGGCAGATAACAGCAATATTGCCCCTGTCAATATTCCTGCTGCTGATGAAAACAGCAGACAGCGCTGAACGGCATACAGAGCCTTCCCGCAGTCCCCGACAGCAGTATAGTCTGCATACAGGCGTGTCGTACAAAGCGATATTCCCGAAGACGATACCGCTGCAAATACAACATATACGCTTATAATAAGCTGATAAAGCCCCAGCCCTTCTGTGCCCAGCGTATCCGACAAAAAGATACGAAACACCATGCCGATGCTTCTTATAACAAGTGCCGTTACTGCAAGCAGCACTCCATTCTTAATATACAGTTCCTTCTGCGTACCACCACCACCCAAAAATTGAAAATTGAAAACGGAAAATCTCTGTCCGGCTTCTGTAAAGTCTGCACTCAGATAAATGAACAGTGTCAGGACGTTTGCTCTGTCTGAACTGCCGCACCACAAGAGTATCTACAGCGTGAATTTCGTTGTCATGAACCGCCGTTTCACTTCTTGACGGAAGAAAATATATGCGCTACAATAAAAAACAGTGAATATCAGAAAATGAAAGGAATGATGAAAACAATGTTTCGACTGCGCCGGTTTCTGAAGGACTATAAGCTGCAATTGACAATAGGCCCTGTCTGTAAGCTTATCGAAGCAATCTTTGAACTGCTGATTCCCCTGATTACAGCAGACATTATTGACAATGGGGTGAAAAACAGCGACATCAGTTATGTGCTCCAGAAAGGCGGACTGATGGTACTGCTTGGTGCGCTGGGGTTAGGCTTTGCGCTGGTGTGCCAGAAATCAGCGTCCATCGCTTCACAGGGTTTCGGTACAAAGGTAAGAAACGCCATGTTCCGGCATATCAATACTTTGTCACATAATGAGCTGGACAAGCTGGGAACACCTTCGCTGATTACAAGAATGACCAACGATATCAACCGCCTGCAGCTGGCTGTGGCTATGCTGATACGTCTTGTTATCCGCGCACCGTTTCTGGTTATCGGTGCTTTGATTATGGCAATGACCATTGATCTGAAACTCTCGCTGATCTTCTTTGCAGCAGCGCTGCTGATTGCCGTCATTCTGTTTGTTGTGATGACCCGTTCCGTACCGTTCTATAAGGCGATGCAGAAAAAAATGGATACCGTATCGCTGATTTCACGGGAAAATCTCTCGGGTAATCGTGTAATCCGTGCCTTCGGACGGCAAAAAAGCGATACGGAACGTTTTCAGGCAAGCAATGAGGAATTGACAGAAATCGCTGTAAAAGCAGGAAGATTGTCTGCTTTATTGAATCCTATGACGTATGTCGTCGCACAGGCCGCCATTATAGCAGTTGTATGGTTTGGCGGCGGTCTGGTATTCAGCGGCGAACTGAAAACAGGTCAGATTATCGCTCTGGTCAATTATATGACACAGATACTGCTGGCTATGATTGTGGTATCCAATCTGGTAGTGATTTTCACAAATGCTTCGGCTTCTGCATCACGCGTCAACGAAGTTTTTGATACACTCCCCTCTGTGCAGGAGGGTGAAGGCATTGTGCCGGAAATAGCAGAACATACGCCCTGTATTGCGTTTGACAAGGTATCATTCAGCTATTCGGGAAGCGGTCATGCGCTGAAAGATATCAGCTTTACGCTGGAAAGAGGTCAGACAATGGGCATTATCGGCGGTACCGGTTCCGGCAAAAGTACGCTCGTCAGCCTGATTCCCCGCTTTTATGATGCGACACAAGGAAGAGTGCTGGTTGACGGCGCAGACGTAAAGCAGTATAAAATGGCAGATTTGCGGCATAAAATCGGCATCGTACCACAAAAAGCGGAACTGTTTTCCGGCACCATCAAGGATAATATGCGATGGGGCAAGCGTGATGCTTCCGATGCTGAAATCGAAAAAGCGCTGAAAATTGCTCAGGCCTATGAATTTGTAGCAAAACTGCCCGAAAAGACAGAAAGATACATCAGCCCCGGCGGAAAAAATCTTTCCGGCGGCCAGCGGCAGCGATTGACGATTGCAAGAGCGCTGGTCGGGCAGCCTGAAATATTGATTCTGGACGATAGTGCAAGTGCGCTGGACTTCGCAACTGATGCAGCACTGAGAAAGGCTTTGTACGAGGAAACACAGGGTATGACGGTTATCATGGTATCACAGAGAGTCGGCACGGTGCGCTATGCTGATAAAATTCTGGTACTGGACGGCGGAGAAATTGCAGGTATCGGCACACATAACGAATTGTTCCATCATTGTGAGGTTTACAAAGAAATCTGTCTGTCACAGCTCAAGGCGGAGGAGGTGGAAAATCCGTGAAGCGAACAAAAACAAACAACAAGCATACCATCAGACGTATTCTCAAATATGCCGCCCGTTATAAAGGGAGTCTGGCAATGGCAATGATTTTTGCCGTATTGTATGTTGTACTGACATTGGCCGCGCCTGTATTGATCGGACAAGCTATCGACCGCATTATTGATAAAGGCAAAGTGGATTTTCCCGCTATTGCCAACCTTCTGCTGATGACAGGGGTTACTGTTCTGGGCTGTGCGGTGTTTCAATGGCTGATGGGCTTGTTTGTCAACGCTGTAAGCTACCTGACTGTGAGAGATATCCGTGATGAGTTGTTTGAGAAATTCAATACCGTTCCGCTCAAAACGATTGACGGACATCCGCACGGCGACCTTATCAGCCGTATGATAAATGATACCGATAATATCGGCACAGGATTATTGCAGGGCATTACACAGCTGTTTTCCGGCATTGTGATGATTGTCTGTACACTGGGCTTTATGATTATGCTGAATGTGTTCATTGCTCTGGTTGTCGTTGTCATCACACCGCTTTCGATGTTTGTAGCGGCATTTATTACCCGTTTGTCACAAAAGCAGTTCCGTGAGCAGTCAAAGACACAAGGCGAAATCAGCTCTTATATCGAGGAATATGTCGGTCAGCAGAAGCTCGTCAAGGCTTTTGGCTATGAGGACAAGGCACAGGAAGGCTTTGAGGAAATCAATGAGTGCCTGCGTGTCAGCGGTCAGAAATCACAGTTCTATTCCTCTCTCGCCAACCCAAGCACACGTTTTGTCAATGGTCTGGTAACTACCGCTGTATGTATTACAGGTGCAGTCAGCGTTATCAACGGTCATCTGACAGTCGGTCAGATTTCCGCCTTTATCACCTACGCTAACCAGTATACAAAGCCTTTCAACGAAGTAACAGGTGTTATTCCGCAGTTACAGTCAGCACTGGCAGGCGCTGACAGAGTTTTTGAACTGCTCGATACGCCCGATCAGAAACCTGATGCAGAAAATGCCGCTCCCCTTGCAGTCTGCAAAGGAAAAATCGACATTGAACATATCAGCTTTTCCTATTCTCCTGACAAGCCGCTGATTACTGATTTCGCCCTGCACGTAAAAGCAGGCAGCCGTATCGCAATTGTAGGGCCTACCGGCTGCGGCAAAACAACATTTATTAACCTGCTCATGCGTTTTTATGATGTTACGGGAGGCGATATCAGGGTCGATGGTCAGAGTATTTATACTATGCCCCGTGATGAACTCCGTTCTCTTTATGGTATGGTTCTGCAGGACAGCTGGCTGTACAACGCCACAGTAAGGGAAAATATCGCCTACGGCAAGCCTGACGCTACCCTTGACGAAGTGAAAGCCGCCGCTAAAAGAGCCTTTATCCATCGTTTTATTGAACGTATGCCGAATGGTTACGATACGATGATTACAGAAGAAGGCGCAAACCTCTCACAGGGGCAGCGGCAGCTGATGTGTATTGCCCGTGTCATGCTTTGTGACCCGCCTATGCTCATTCTTGACGAAGCAACTTCCAGTATTGATACCCGCACCGAGCTGAAAATTCAGGAGGCTTTCAACAATATGATGCAGGGACGCACCAGCTTTATCGTTGCCCATCGTCTTTCCACCATCAAGGAAGCAGACGTTATTCTTGTAATGAAAGATGGTCATATCATTGAACAGGGCAGTCACAGCGAACTGATGGCACAAAATGGGTTCTATCACAACCTCTACAACTCCCAGTTTGCTGCTACCTGACGGAATCATTCTGTGTTTTTAATTTTCAATTTTCGGGGAGATGATCGTATGGGAATGGAAAGAATTGATAAGATTTTATCCTCTCAGGGAATGACAGGCAGAAGCGGCATCAAGGCACTCATCAAAGCAGGAAAGGTCTTTGCAGACGGAAAACTTGTCAAACGGCCGGAGGAAAAATTCGACCCCGCAGCAACACAATTTACAGTGGACGGTCAGAAAATCGGAATACAACAGTATGTCTATATCATGATGAACAAGCCGCAGGGCGTACTTTCAGCAAGCAAGGATAAACACGCCAGAACAGTGATTGATCTTTTGCCGGAAGAAATGAAACGCCGTGATTTGTTTCCCGCAGGACGGCTCGACAAGGACACGGAAGGCTTTATTCTGCTCACCAATGACGGGGTACTCGCACACAAAATGCTTGCACCAAAAAGCCATGTCTATAAGCTGTATGAGGTGCATTGTGACAGGAATCTGACCAGCGGGGATATACAAGCGTTTGCTGAAGGAATACGCTGTGGAGAACAGAATTTTCTGCCCGCTGAAATGAAAATCATCGGTGAAAACAAAGCATTGGTCGAAATCTGCGAAGGAAAATTTCATCAGATAAAAAGAATGTTTCACGCAGTAGGTACAGAGGTGATTTACCTCAAAAGGCTGCGTATCGGCGGGGTATGGCTGGACGAAACACTTGATGCCGGACAAGCCAGAAACCTGACAAATACAGAGGTTATTGAACTTTTAAACCGGATTCATGGAATCCAACAGGCAAAATAATGGACAAGTTGCATAAATTAAGGGTGTTAATTTTGTCTTATGTGAATTATACCTAAACAACCGGTTAAGATTTTAGTAAAAAAAAGCCTTTTATTTTTGGAAATAATCTGCTATAGTATTAGTGTTGAATGTTGATTTCAAATTACGCTTTTTTAATGAAGCGAATGCAGGAGGATAATTATGGCAAGTGTATCATTAAAGAATGTTTACAAGATTTATGATGGCAATGTTGTTGCTGTCAGCGACTTCAATCTGGAAATTGCTGATAAGGAGTTTATTATTTTCGTAGGTCCTTCAGGCTGTGGTAAGTCCACGACACTCCGTATGATCGCAGGTCTGGAAGATATTTCTAAGGGCGAGCTGCACATTGGTGACATTCTTGCTAACGACGTTTCCCCTAAGGACAGAGATATCGCAATGGTATTCCAGAACTACGCTCTTTATCCGCATATGACAGTATTTGATAACATGGCTTTCGGTCTGAAGCTCCGTAAAACGCCTCCTGAGGAGATCAGAAGACGTGTAGAAGAGGCTGCAAGATCTCTGGATATCGCTCATCTGCTTGAACGTAAGCCGAAGGCTCTCTCCGGTGGTCAGAGACAGCGTGTTGCCCTTGGTCGTGCTATCGTCCGTGACCCGAAGGTATTCCTTCTTGACGAACCGCTCTCTAACCTCGATGCTAAATTGAGAACTGCCATGAGAACTGAGATTTCAAAGCTCCACAAGAGACTCGGTACAACATTTATCTACGTTACACATGACCAGACAGAGGCTATGACAATGGCTGACCGTATCGTTG
>CADCQO010000270.1 GCA_902803585.1 uncultured Ruminococcus sp. | reverse complement strand
TATTTTTCTATTTTTTTGAATTGATTTTTAGTAATTTTCATGTGTTCATTTTATCATATTTGTTAGTTAGTGTCAACACGCTCTAGATTGTATCATAACTGTTTACATAAGGTCAACATAGAAAACAATATTCCACCATGTCCCATAAATTTTCAACAATATCTGCAAAAGACAGAAACCAAAAAACACATTTCTACAAAAAGACAGCCTAAAAAGGAAATGACCATCTATCTCCAATGTCCAAGAAACTTTTTAGGCTTGTGAATAACCGGAATATCAAAAAATTTATTCTGGAAAATGTCAAGACTATTTTTCTGAAGCCATGCGGTATAATGTTCACCAAGCTTCTTTTCAACTAACCGATAAGCAGCACTGGTATTAGGCGGACGATCATCCACTGAATGGGCATCGCTGCAGATAATATGTGCCAATTCCCAATTGATATATTGTAAGGCACTGACACCCTTATAACTGCCGCCACTTACGACAGCTGCTGCATTGACTTGTGCTACGCAGCCAAGCATTACCAAATCATAAAGTTGTGTGGGATCTTGTGTAAAATACTGATATCTTTCAACGTGAGCCAATATCGGCGTATATCCCCGACCTATCAGATTCTGGACAGTATGGGTAATACCGTATGGTCTTACATTGGTAGGAAACTCTATCAACACATAATTGGTATTTTCAAAGCAGAGCCCTGAAATGTCCATATCAACAAGCCGCACAGAATAAAAAACTTCTGCGCCGACTTTTGTTTCCATACCAAGCGCTGAAAAGCCCTTTGCAGCCTTCAGGCGTTCATAACTTTCTTGCCTGACACGCAAAAATTTCTCAAGGGAGATTCTTTCGGGATTAAAATGAGGGGTAAATACAACTTTATCAATTCCCTGCTCCTTTTCGGCTTGAAGGAGTTTCAAAGACTCCTGTTCTGTTTTTGCTCCATCATCTATTCCCGGAAGAATATGGCAGTGCATATCAATCATATCTCATCACTGCACCTTTACTTCTTATCTTTTGGAGAACTGCCGTAATAGTAGTAATAGTTGTATGAGGAGTAATTGGAGTAAGAGCCTGCAGATTTCTCATTATACATACTATAAACCGCTCCCAAAACCCTTACACCGGCAGAATCAAGGTTTTTCTTTGCTTTCAGGACAAGATTCTTTTCCGTTTTATTGTGCTTGACAACGAAAATAGCACCGTCCATATATTTGCCAAGCGTTGCAGCGTCGGCAACAAGCAGCACAGGAGGCGTATCATAAATGATGTAATCATATTCCTTTTCAAGTGCTTCAATAATTGCTTTCATCTTTTCACTTGCAAGGAGTTCTGAAGGATTAGGAGGCGTAACGCCAGCCAGAAGGACGTCCATAGTAGTATTATCCACTTTTCTGATAACCTTTGAAAGTTCTGTTTCGCCCTTCAGCACATTGGTAAGTCCCTCTGTATTTCTGCTCAGGAAAACAAGTTTATGAGCGGTCGGACGGCGCAGGTCGCATTCCACAAGGCATACTCTTTTACCATATCCAGCCAAAGATCTTGCCAGATTGATAGAAACATTGGTTTTGCCCTCATTGGCAAGCGTAGAGGTCACCATAATATTTTTGCAGTCCTGAGCGGTTGTGATAAACTCAAAATTAGTGCAAAGCATTTTATACGCTTCAACATAACTGAAGGGAGCATTCTGGTCTGAAACACTCAAAAGCTGCTTTGTAACAGGTTTCTGATGTCTTTTACTCATGCCTTATTGAACTCCTTTCCATGAACTTCAGGAATAATGCCTATCAGCGGCACATGAAGCGAATTGACAATATCATCTTCTGTTTTGAATGTATTCTTAATCATTTCTTTGAGGAAAACAACTACAAGGATAAATGCAAGTCCTATCAACGAACCCAAAATCGTGTTTTTTCTGAGATTAGGACTGACCGGATTTCTGTTATTGTCAATTTTTGCACCACTGACCACCTTAACAGAACCAGCCTCAACGGTATCCTTAATGATATCCGGTGCCACCTTGACAATTTCAGCCACGACTTCCTCTGCAAATTTCATATTGGTATGCTGCATCGTTACTTTAAAAACCTGTGTGGAATTGACTGAAGAAACACTCACGCATTTATTGAGCTGGATATAAGTGGTATTTAACTGCAGGTTATCAATAACTTTCTGTAAAACGGTGTCAGACTTGATAATGATTGAGTAAACCTCAGCAAGGTTCTGTGCAGCAGTCATTTCTGTGGTGTTATAGGTAGTTTTATCGTTAGACTTATTGTTCACAATCATCATTGCACTGGCCGAGTATTGCTTGGAGATGATGAAAGCGGAATACACATAACTTACGACACCAAAAAGAATGGTCACCAGAATTATAAATATGAGATTTTTCTTCAAAATGCCCCAAATAACCCGAAGATCAATCTCTCTCTCGACTGGCTTCTCTATTTTTTCTTCCATACATACACTCCTACTCTGTTTTGTCTGGATAGCAGACGTATTTCTACAATGAACTATGCCAAAATATTATAACTAACATTTATATAGCTGTCAATACAGCAACATATATTTTCCACTTTTTTACTAAAATAATGCTGAAAACGCTGTACTAAACCTTACATTTGCACATCAAATCAGTTCTCACTCTTTTTTATTTAAAACTCACTATTTCCTCAAAAGAAACAAACTCCACACTTTATTCGATATTGTGTATTTTTTTTATTTTTTTGGAAAAAAATATTACAAATTCCCATAGAATTCTATGATTATGATGATTTACAACCACAAGTTTATGATTGCTGAGTATTGACAAATACCACTGTTCGGAGTATAATAGGAACAAGATTTCAGATTTTGATTTCTTAAAAACTATTTTTCAGGAAGGAAATGTATATGAAAAAGGTTCTCAAAGCTCTTTCCATCGGTTCGATTTCCGCTGTGATTGCTATCGCTTCTTCTGTAACCGCTTTTGCTGCAGGTATCAATGCTGCTGAGCAGAAGATCCTTGATGAACTGCACACTACTGTTACCATGCAGGGCGCTCAGAAGTCTTTGCCGGTCAGATATATCAACCAGACCGAAAACTATCTGAATACCGTAGAAGTAACTGAAGAACAGGCTAATGAGATCATCGCGAGAATTGAATTAGTAAAAGCATACCTTACAAGCACTGGTGCTGCCAATTACGACCAGATGACAGATGCACAGATCGACACCTTTGTTTCTAAGTGTCAGTACGTTGTTGATGTAGTTAATCTGAAGATTGCTTACGATAAGTCTACACGTGTTGTACCTATCATTGACCAGAACGGAAAAGTTATCTTCACCGTACAGCTTGGCAAGAAGACACCCATTGATCCCAGCCCCATCAAGCCCACTGGCTTTGATTTTGACATTCCGGGTGTTACAGCCGCTGCAGGTATTGGTGTGCTTCTCGTTTCTGCTGCTGGTGTTTATCTTATCAGCACAAAGAAGAAGGCTGAGTCTGCTAATGCCTAAGGTGCATCGTTCACACAAGAAGTCGTTGTATGGGAAGAATTTGGTTATTCTTCCCATCGTTTTTTGTGCAGTTATTTATCTTGTCTGTGCTTTGATATTGTTTCCCTCTGCTTCTTCTTACCTGTCACGAGCCAGTATGTTTTTCTCTGATAATGAAAAGAATTTTTCTAAGGAGTATGTAAACATTTTTGTGCCGGTAGATGATTTTTCGGAATATCAAAAGGAAACACAGACAAGCTCCTCTGAAAGCTCTTCGCAGGTTTCAAAACAGGAAACAGTCAACATTTCCAGTATATTATTTCCTTCGTATGATAACCAATTCGGAGAATTGATCATAGAGGACTGTCAGATACGCACAAAGCTTTTTTTTGGTGACAGCAATATTGCTTTGAGAAACGGTGTTGGTATCTACAACGGCAGTGCCATTCCCGGATATGGCAGAACAATACTTGTTGCCGGCCACAACAACACATATTTCAATGGTTTGAAATACGCCCGCAAAGGGCAGATCGTAAAAATAAGAACCAACTACGGTAATTATCAATATGAAATAACCGATATGCAGGTAAAAGATAAAGATGACAAATCAGCATATGATCTTGCTGCTGATAAAGAAAACCTCATCATGTATACCTGCTACCCTTTTGACGAGTTGGGACTTACTCCAAACAGATATTTTGTCTATGCAAAACCTGTTTCGGGGCCTGTCATAGACAAAAACCACTGACAGGGAGGAAGATATATATGTCGGAACTCGAAAATGAAGCCGGACAGGAACAGATGCGGGAACATACACATCATCGCAGGCATGGATCCAGACTGAGGTCTGTTGCCTATTCTGTTCTCGCTTTTTTCCTCGCTTTTGTGTTGTTTCTTCTTTCAGTATGTATGGTTCTTTATTTCACCATTTTTTCAAAGGACTATATTCTTCAGACAATGAAAAGCAATAGCTACTATACTATGGTAAAATCTGAACTGCAAAGCCGCATGGAGGACTTGACGGACGCAAGCGGATTTGACAAGGAGTTTGCCGCTGAGTTTGTGAAAAATTACGATATCGTCACAGCAATTGATGAGTATATTGCTTCATTTTACTCAGGAGAGAATACCCTTGTCAGAACAACCACTTTCAAGCAGCAGCTTTATGCAGCAATTGAAAGCTATATTCAGGAAAAAAACATCAAGTTAACTGATGATTCTGATACCAATATCGCTTATTTTGTCAATGAAGCGACGGATATTTACGTTGATCAGATATCCATCACCTTCTTCTCAAGAATCGCCAATTATATCTATAAGGCTAAAACGATACTGAACATTGTTACGGGATCGCTTGCAGTAATGGCACTGGTTATCATCGGTATTATATACTTTACCAACCAATATAAGCACCGTCGATTCAGGTATCTGTTTCTTGGAAGTACGGGCGCATTTCTGGCTGTTGCTATTCTGCCGACGATTCTGCTGCTGTCAGACAAACTGAAAAAAATCAATTTATCTACACGCTCTCTCTATAATCTGTTCGTCAACTATTTCAACGGTCTGTTTTACAATTTCTATATATGGTCCGGCGTTCTTTTGGCAGTGTCTGTCGTTCTCTTTACGCTCTATGTCCAGCACTACCGCCGTGCCACCAGTTTATAGAGGTTTTCCCTGAATTTTCAAACGCTTCCCTTTATGCTTCATATAAGGGGAAGCGTTTTCTATTATATCCTTCCTTTCAAGCAAAGTCTGCATGAACCAATAGAAATTCAGCGCAAACATCTCTCTCATGCGCTTGTCCAGCGGTGAGTCAGTGGACAGTTTTTCGGTATGCACACAGGTATCAAGATATTTTTGTCGGACGTATTCCTCACCACGCGGTAAAAATCCGCTTTTCAGAATTGACCGCCGCACAGATAAAGAACGTGACCAAGGGAAAGTATCTTCAAACAGTATCTCTGTATTGTGATACCAGAGATATCCTCCGAAAAGCTCATCTGCACACTCACCCGAAAGGGCTACTGTAAAATCCTCCTTAATCTTTCCGCAGAATAACAGCAGTGACGCATCTACATCTGTCATTCCCGGAAA
The DNA here is from genome assembly GCA_902803585.1 of uncultured Ruminococcus sp. Taxonomy (GTDB): domain Bacteria; phylum Bacillota; class Clostridia; order Oscillospirales; family Acutalibacteraceae; genus UBA1213. The sequence continues at coordinate 507 of CADCQO010000270.1, read as the reverse complement.
GCCCCTTGCTTCTGCTGCAGGTCTGAGCGCATGGAAAAGGTCGGTATTGTCAATTGTGACATTATGATGGCGTGAACCTATCGCCTGTGACATCATGCCGATAAACTCGCTGTCGGGTGTGGGTTGGAACAGACTGCTCTGAAAATACTTTTCATTGTCCCGATAGTCGATCGAGTAGGTGTCAATGGGCTGTCCGCCGCTGCGCTGACGCTGACAGGACGCTGTATACGAAATGATGCTGGAATCAAGCCCGCCCGACAGGAAACAGCACAATGGTACATCTGATACCAGCTGACGTTCAATCGCATCTGTCAGCAATTCCCGCACTTTTTGCAGGCTTTGGGTGATATCATCGGTATGTTCCTTTGCCGTAAGCATATAGTAACGGCGACGAAACAACTTTTCTCCGTCAAAAAAGGCATATTCTCCCGGCAATAATTCTTCCACTCCACGATAAATGCCCTGTCCCTGCGTTCTGCCCGGCCCTATCAGGAACAATTCGCACAG
>CADCQO010000269.1 GCA_902803585.1 uncultured Ruminococcus sp. | reverse complement strand
TTGCCCTGACCCCTGACAATATCATGGACGTTATTGCAGCATATGATTTTATCCTTGACTGTACAGACCGCTTTGAAACCAAATTTCTCATCAATGACGCTTGTGTGCTTGCCGAAAAGCCCTATTCCCATGCGGGGGTGGTTCGCTTTGAAGGACAGGCCATGACGTATGTTCCCCACAAAGCGCCCTGTCTTCGCTGTCTGATGGGTGAGGTTCCTCACGGTGCCGCAACCTGTAAGGAGGTCGGCGTACTGGGGGCAGCCGTAGGCGTATTGGGAAGCATACAGGCAATGGAGGCGGTCAAATATCTGACAGGGACAGGAGAACTTCTCTGCGGAAAGGTTTTTTCCTTTGACGGGCTGACAATGAAAGTCCGTGTGCACTCTATGGCGGGAGCTGACCCCGAATGTGGTGTATGCGGCAAAGTACCGGCTATCCGTTCCCTGTCAGAAAACCGTGACGATTACGAGATGACAGCCTGCAAGTCAGTAAAGAATGATTGAACAGGCAGGTGAAGGAAATTGATACACAAAATACCTATTATCGCCTATCAGAAAGGCGAGCATGATATATTGGTAGACCTGCGTGAAGAAACAGTATATCACTTTGGCACATTACCACAGGCGATCAATATCTCTGTGAATGAGATCGAAAAGCTGTATGCTCTTCCGAAAGACAGGCATATCGTGCTTTTCTGTCAGCAGGGCGATTACAGCGCAGAGATAGCAAAACTGTTATCGGATAATGGTTATGAGGTCACTGACCTGACAGGCGGATACAGGGAATGGCTTGTCCGCTCCTTTGCATAGCCGACTGATTACAAAATACGACAGAAAGAGTGATTGACATGAAAAACGATGATAAACTCGTACTGGGAGGAAAAGAATTTTCGTCCAGATTTATTTTAGGCTCAGGCAAATACTCCCTTTCGCTGATTGAAGCCGCTGTGCGTGATGCAGGCGCAGAAATCATTACACTGGCAGTCCGTCGGGCTAATACGAAAGAACACGAAAATATCCTTGACTATATTCCAGAGGGCGTAACACTTCTGCCCAATACCTCCGGCGCAAGAAATGCAGATGAAGCCGTCCGTATTGCGAGGCTGGCAAGAGAGCTGGGCTGCGGCAATTTTGTGAAAGTAGAAATCATGCGTGACAGCAAATATCTCCTTCCCGATAACAACGAAACCATAAAGGCAACGGAAATCCTTGCAAAAGACGGTTTTGTGGTACTGCCCTATATGTATCCGGATCTGTATGCAGCAAGAGATCTTGTCAATGCCGGCGCAAGTGCCGTTATGCCGCTCGCGTCCCCTATCGGCTCCAATAAAGGCCTTGCAACAAAGGAATTTATCCAGATACTGATTGATGAAATCGAACTGCCTGTCATCGTTGATGCAGGTATCGGCAGACCTTCGCAGGCGTGTGAAGCAATGGAGATGGGTGTCGCCGCTATTATGGCCAATACTGCCCTTGCTACCGCCGGCAATCTGCCCTTAATGGCTTCTGCCTTCAAATCAGCTATTGAAGCGGGCAGAATGGCCTATCTTGCAAAATTGGGAAGAGTCCTGACCAGAGGCGCTTCTGCTTCTGACCCGCTGACAGGCTTTTTGAGAAACTGAGGTGCTGAAAATGGAAAACAGTTTTTTTGTCGACAGCGGAAAACTCTCTCCTGCCGCACTCGAAAGAAAGCATCGTCTTGAAAATGACCCGTCCTGCCGCACCAACCATATGGAATATATGGAAGGTATGGAAATGATAGAATCCGATGTCTGTGAAAAGGTTATGTCACAGGTAAAGGAATATGACAGCACCAAATATACAGTCCGTGATGTTATCGCCGCGCTGGAACATGAAACCTGTACGCTGGAGGACTTCAAAGCGCTTCTTTCTCCTGCCGCTGAACCTTATCTTGAACGTATGGCACAGAGGGCAAGAATTGAAACAGGAAAACATTTCGGTAATACCGTCTATCTGTTCACTCCCCTTTATATTGCGAACTACTGCGAGAACTACTGCGTTTACTGCGGTTTCAACTGTTATAACGACATCAGGCGCATGAAACTCAGCATGGAGCAGATCGACAGGGAAATGAAAAGCATTGCTGATTCGGGCATGGAAGAAATTCTCATTCTCACGGGTGAAAGCAGAGCAAAAAGCAGTATTGAATATATCGGAGAAGCCTGTCAGCTTGCCCGCAAATATTTCCGTATGGTAGGTCTGGAAATCTATCCTGTCAATACCGATGAATACCGTTACCTCCACGAATGCGGTGCGGACTATGTTACTGTTTTTCAGGAAACATATGATGCTGATAAATATGAAACTCTCCACCTGCTGGGACACAAACGTGTCTGGCCGTATCGTTTTGACGCACAGGAACGGGCACTTCGCGGCGGTATGCGGGGAGTAGCGTTTTCAGCACTGCTCGGTCTTTCGGATTTCCGGAAAGATGCCCTCGCCAGCGCTCTCCATGTATACTATCTCCAGAGAAAATATCCTCATGCGGAAATGTCCCTCTCCTGTCCTCGCCTTCGTCCTATTATCAACAATGATAAAATCAATCCGCTTGATGTACATGAAACACAGCTTTGTCAGGTGCTTTGCGCTTACCGTATTTTCCTGCCCTTTGTCGGTATTACGGTATCCTCCAGAGAAAGTGAGAGTTTCCGCAACGGGATTGTAAAAATCGCTGCTACAAAAATATCCGCGGGCGTTTCTACGGGTATCGGTGACCATGAAAGCAAATACAGCGGAAAGGAGTCCGACAGTGCAGAAGGCGATGAACAGTTTGAAATTGACGATGCAAGAAGCCTTGATAAAATGTATCAGGATATGTCAAGGGAAGGTTTGCAGCCTGTACTGAATGATTATCTCTATGTGTAAGGTTATCTGTATCACTAACCGCCTTCTGTGCGGAAATGACTTTCTGACACAGCTCCGGAAAATCGCCGCCGCAAAACCTGACAGTATCATTCTGAGGGAAAAAGACCTCAGCGAATCCGACTATATCTCCCTTTCTGAAAAAGTCCTTCCCATCTGTCAGGAATATGCTGTCCCCTTTACCATGCACTTTTACTATCGTGCGGCGCTAAGACTGGGCGTTTCCCGCATACACCTCCCTCTTTTTGTTCTGCGGAAAATGACACATGAACAAAAACTCTCCTTTTCCGTTATCGGCGTATCCTGTCACAGCACAGCTGAAGCACAGGAAGCACAGCAGCTCGGAGCGTCTTATATTACCGCCGGCCATATTTTTCCGACAGACTGCAAAGCAGGTACAGCGGGCAGGGGAACAGATTTTCTGCATGAAGTAAAAAAAAGCGTCACTATTTCCGTTTATGCTATCGGAGGCATTTCCGCAGAAAACGCTTCAAAAACAATATCTGCAGGTGCGGATGGTGTGTGCATGATGAGCGGTTTCATGAAAAGCGGCGAGCCCTCCGCTCTGATCTCTGCACTCAAGGAGGCAATGACAAGACATGGATAGAAATTGTCTTTTTCTGTATGCTATCACTGACAGCGGCTGTATCGGTCAGCGTGATTTTTATGAAGAAGTTGAAAAAGCTCTTCAGGGCGGTGTAACGATATTACAGTTTCGTGAAAAGAATCTGTCAACAGAACAGCTCACCGAAAAAGCCCGAAAGTTAAAAGACATCTGCCGGAAGTATAATGTTCCCCTGATTATCAACGACAATGTACAGGCCGCTATTGACAGCGGAGCAGATGGCGTTCATGTGGGAGCGGACGATATGGACGTTTCTGCTGTCAGAACAATTACCGGCAGCGATTTTATCATCGGTGCTACGGCCAAAACGCCTGAACAGGCGAAAAACGCACAGATACAGGGTGCGGATTATCTGGGGTGCGGTGCGCTGTTCACCTCGCCCACCAAACATAATACCAGACCCATGAGCATAGAAACGCTGAAAGAAATCACCTCACTGGTGCAGATTCCTGTTGTTGCTATCGGGGGACTGACTTATGATAACATTGATATTGTCAGGGGGAGCGGCATAGCAGGGGCAGCGGTTATTTCAGCTGTTTTTGCGGCACAGGACGTAAAATCCGCCGCTGAAAAGCTCAGAGCCAAACTGGATACGCTGGCCATCAGCACACGGCAGTAAACCGACAAAAGATAAACTGCCCGCTGTCTGAAGTCAGCAGGACTGCGGCTGATATTTTTCAATTTTCAACAAGCGGCCTATCGGGGACACCACTTTGGGTCGCTATACAAAAATAATGCGTTTTTGAAGGAAAGGAGCTGTTTTATGAAAACTGCATTATCAATCGCGGGAAGTGATTCCTGCGGAGGCGCCGGTATTCAAGCAGATATCAAGACAATCACCCTGAACGGTGTTTATGCAATGAGTGCTGTTACGGCACTGACTGCACAAAATACCACAGGGGTACGTGCCGTATACGAGGTTTCACCGGAATTTCTCGGACACCAGATTGACGCAGTTTTTGAGGATATCCCGCCCGATGCCGTAAAAATCGGAATGGTATCTTCCACAGAACTCATCAGAATGATTGCTGGAAAACTGACCTTTTACAAGGCAAAAAATATTGTTGTCGATCCTGTGATGGTGGCGACAAGCGGTGCAAGACTGATTGCTGAGGACGCTGTACAGGCTTTGGAAGAGCTGCTTCTTCCTGCGGCCTCTGTTATCACGCCCAACATTCCTGAAGCAGAAGTGCTTGCTGGTCTGAAGATTACTGACAGGGACAGCATGGCCCGTGCTGCGGTAAAAATCGGAAAATGTTACGGGACAGCCGTACTTGTCAAGGGCGGACACAGTATCAGTGACGCAACCGATATTCTGTACTATGACGGACACCTGACCGCCTTTGAAGGAAAACACATTGACAATCCGAACACACACGGAACAGGATGCACACTTTCCTCAGCAATTGCCGCCAATCTCGCCAAAGGTTATCCGATAGAAAAGGTCGTACAGAAAGCCAAAGACTATATATCGGGGGCATTGGGTGCTATGCTGGATTTGGGAAAAGGCTCTGGACCCATGAACCACGCATTCGACTATCACGGTCAGTTCAAAAACTAAAATGCTTGAAAGGAAATCTGAATCATGAGAACTTACAAAACACAGATGGAAGCCGCTAAAAAGGGTATTATTACGCCCGAAATGAAAATCGTTGCTGAAAAGGAGTACACTACTCCCGAAAAAGTCATGGAATCTGTTGCAAAGGGGGAAGTCGCTATTCCCTGCAATATCAATCACCGTTCGATCTCTCCGGAGGGCATCGGTGCAGGCATGAGAACAAAAATCAATGTCAATCTTGGTATATCGGGCGACTGCAAAAACTATGATGTTGAAAGGCAGAAGGTAGACATGGCACTGAAATTCGGTGCAGAAGCCATTATGGATCTGAGCAACTACGGCAAAACCAATACCTTCCGCCGTGAACTGATCGAAAAATCCACCGCTATGATCGGTACTGTACCTATGTACGATGCTATCGGTTATCTTGAAAAGGACCTGCTCGAAATCACCCCAGAGGATTTTCTGAGAGTGGTTCGTGCCCATGCGGAAGAAGGCGTTGACTTCATGACGATTCATGCCGGCATCAATCGCAGAGCCGTAGAGGCTTTCATGCGTGACAAGAGAAAAATGAACATTGTATCACGGGGCGGTTCCCTGCTGTTTGCGTGGATGATGATGACGGGCAACGAAAACCCGTTCTATGAATACTATGACAAGGTACTGGATATTCTGGAAGAATTCGATGTTACTATCAGTCTTGGTGATGCACTGCGTCCCGGCTGTATTGATGATGCAACAGATGCGGGTCAGATTTCAGAACTGATCGAACTGGGTGCGCTGACAGAAAGAGCATGGGCAAGAAATGTACAGGTTATGGTAGAAGGCCCTGGTCATATGGCAATGAACGAGATCGAAGCCAACATGAAACTGCAGAAGCGTATCTGTCACAATGCACCGTTCTATGTGCTGGGACCTCTGGTAACAGATATTTTCCCCGGCTACGACCATATCACATCAGCGATCGGCGGCGCTATTGCAGCGGCAAGCGGTGCGGATTTCCTTTGTTATGTAACACCTGCCGAACATCTCAGACTGCCCGATCTGAACGATGTCAAAGAGGGCATTATTGCCAGCCGCATCGCTGCTCATGCCGCAGACATTGCAAAGGGTGTGCCTCATGCAAGGGACAAGGACAACCAGATGGCAGAAGCACGTCACAAAGTAGACTGGGAAGAAATGTTCAAGGTTGCCGCAGACCCCGAAAAAGCAAGAGCCTATTTTGAAAGCACCCCTCCGGCAGACAGACACACCTGTTCCATGTGCGGAAAAATGTGTGCCGTGAGAACCACCAACATGATTCTGGAAGGAAAGAAAGTAGAATTCTGCACAGAAAAGCCATAATACCGAACATGAAAATCGGAATTGTAAATTGGAAAATTCAAAACAAGACACGGTATGAAGATGCAGGCAGCGGTGAACCCGTTATCCTGATGCACGGCTGGACAAGCAGTCATAATGTTTATGCAGAACCGGTCAAAAAACTCCGTCACAAAGCCCGCTGTATCACCTATGACCACAGAGGACACAGCGGAAGCAAGGAGGCTTTTAACAGTTAAGACGATGTTATAAAAAGTTATAAAAATACGTTGACTTTTATAAGTTGTATATTATAATAGTATATAGCGAGGTGAAAGTTATGAAATATTATACAATCCATGAAGTAAGTAAAATA
>CADCQO010000268.1 GCA_902803585.1 uncultured Ruminococcus sp. | reverse complement strand
GGCCTTTTCAAGCGTTTGTTTCTGTTTTGCCGCCTGTACTTCACTGACAGGTTTCTGATGAACGGAACGAATGACCGCTTCGCACAGATAAGTCAGCGCATTGATGCGGCTCACGTTGTCCGCTTCGTTGATAAAGCCCTCATACGCATCGACATACATTTTGATATAATCCAGATCACCCTGTTCATAGGCGAGGGGATCATAACACGTCTGCAGGTGCTTGACAGCAGATTTCTTTTTGTCCGCCAGCATTTTCGGCAAAGCATCATCGTCCTTCTGCGACCATTTCTTTGTGCCGTCATACCATGTGATTTTCTTCTTGTTCAGAGCGTCCTGAAATGATGTCACTTCGGGCTTTGAACCGCCGTAATAGTAGTACCAGATATCAGGATAGAGCGGATTGGGATTGATCGAAGCCCTTCCGACATTAACAGTAGAATCCTCGCCCTCCCTTACCTTGCGGGCAACAATAAACATACGGAAATCCTCAAAATCATACGCACAGGTAGACATAGTGATGATCGTATCGTTTTCATTTACTGTTACAGGACAGTTATAGAGAGAACGCATTCTGAGCTGATAGACGTAATTCAGGAAATCGTACTCGCTGCCGAAATCGCCCCGCATGAAATCAAAATACGGACCCTGCGACTCCAGCGTATTTGTTTTGACAACAGCGATAATCTTCCATTTACTCTTTTCGTACAGAGAATTGAATGTCACAACAGGCGACATCTGATAGAATGAAAAGCTGTTGTAGCCGATAATGGTGGCAAACATACTGCCGTTCATCATATGATGACCGTGCAGAATCAGGTTTTTACTGTTCAGGGAGGAACGATAGTCCAGAAAGATAGAGCCGCTGAGAATATCGTTATGGTAGAAATCACGGCAGAGATAGTACGGATCCTGTCCCTGAGAAACAAGGTAGGCATCGTTGGGGGATTGCAGTACAGGATAATCAACCACACTGTTCGGTATGTTGACCCAGCCGACTGTATCAGGATTCTGTGCCAGCAGGCTTGTAAAATCACTGAGCACCTCACGGGTACTGTCTACAAAATAGTCGACAGGCCCCTGACTTTCCTGCGGCTTGCTGGACTCCGCCTTGCTGGAGGTTTCCTTTTTTTTGCTGCTTTCTTTCTTGCTGCTCTCCTGTTTGCTGCTTTCCTCTTTGCTGCTTTCCTCCGATACTGCGGAGGTGGTTTCGGGGTGACTGCTTTCCTGCGGTGCCTCCTGTTTCTTACAGGACGGCAGCCACAAAAGGGCAGCCGCTGTCAGTAGAATAGCGATAATTTTTTGACTGCGTTTCATGAGCGGCCTTTCCCTTCTGTCAATTGACTTTATTCATTATCTTCGGATGAGTCCGAGCTTTCATCATCTTCGCCGGAGCTTTCTCCGTCAGAACTTTCATCAGAGCTTTCCGTGGGATCGGAGCTTTGCGGTTCAGGTTCTTCAGAACTCTGGTCTGATTTTGTGGGAATATCGTCCAGAATATCCTCTGCATCCTCTACCGCCTCACGTATCTCGTCATAGCTGTCAGCGCTGTTGATACGGGCAGTATAGGCTTCAAGAACACGATCAATAACAGCCTGCTGTTCGCTGTCGTATTCATCACGGTCAAGATAATTTCTCAGCTCATTGATACCCTGTGTACGATAGCTGTTCAGAAGCTGACGGCGTTCTTCCTCTCTCCTGCTCTCTTCCTGTCTTCTGCTCTCTTCCTGTCTTCTGCTCTCTTCATTATCAGAAGATTCCTGCTCCGAAGGCTGTGAGGACTGCTGCGAAGATTCCTGCGAGGACTGTTTGGAAGATTCCTCACGGCTGCTTCCTTCCTCAGAATTCAGCTGTTCATTGGTCTTGATCTTTGCCAATGCAGCGACAGCATCTTCTTTCTGCTTGCGAACCTCTGCCGCATCTTTTGCGTTATTGATACGGGTAGTGTACTGGGTAATCAGTTCCTGCACCTGATTATACTGTGCCACGCGGTACTCATTGCCTTCGATAGAATGCTGTATCTCAGCGATAGCAGAAGCCTTTGCTTCTTCCAGTGCCTGTCTGCTTGCTTCACGGGCAGCGTCCTCCGACTGTTTTCTGCTTGCCTCTGCTTCTGCGGAAACCTCCTGCTTTGTCTTGACGGTGCTCAGCTCGGCTACTGCCTGCGCATACAGTTCGTTGACTTCTGATGCCTTGGCTGCTTCATTGATGCGGGTCATATACTTGTGAATGATCGCTTCGATTTCTTCCTGCTGTTCCCTTGCATAGTTTTCCTTCTTGAAGCTCTCGCGCATCATCTTTTCCGCCTTGTCCTTGCCTTCATTCAGCAGGCGGGTCAGCTCTTCATCGTCCTTTTCAGACCATTTGCCGCTGCCGTCATACCATGTGATTGCACCGCGGTTAAAGGCATCCTGGAAAGATGTGACAACCGGTCTGGTGCCGCCATAGGTATTGTACCATACATCAGGATAAAGCGGGGTACTGTTGAGCAGAGCCTTGCTGACATCGACAGAAGCATCTTCACCATCTCTTACTTTTCTTGCTACTACTACGAAACGGAAATCGTCAAAGTCATAGCAGCAGGTGGAAAGAGTGACAATGGTATCGTGTTCATTGACATCAACCGGACAATTGATGAAGGAGCGCAGTCTGAGTTCATAGATATAGTTCAGGAAGTCATAGTCACTGCTGAAAGTACCTCTGAGATAATTAAAGACTTCGCCCTGCCATTTCAGCGTATTGGTTTTGAAAACGGAAATAATTTTCCACTTGCTCTTTTCGTACAGGGTATTGTAGGTAAATACCGGTGTATTCTTGTAGAATTCGATATCATTGTAGTACATCAGGTTTGCAAACATTCTGCCGTCCTGCATATGATGTCCGTGCAGGATCATGTTCTTGCTGTCGAGTGTACTGCGGTAATCCAAAAAGATAGAACCGTACTTTGTGTTGCTGCCGTAGAAATCCCTGTACAGATAATAGGGATCTTCTCCGTTAGCAATAGACTGTGCGTCCTGCGGTGACTGTACAACAACGTAATCAATCACGGTATTCGGCACGGTGATCCAGCCGACTGTATCCTTGTTTGCGTCCAGCAGTTTGGAGAAATCCGACAGTACGCCTTCTGTACCGTCCTTTTTCTTCTTTGTTTCAGAGCTTTGGCTGTCATCTGTTGACACCAGCAGATCACGGATAGAAGAAGTGGTGCGGTCGTTGATCGCCGGCTCAATCAGCAGAATATTGATCAGCATATAGGAAGAAACGATAAACGTACAGATGGCAAGAATCAGAATGATCTTACGGACAACATCTACCGGACGGTCACCCTTGCAGGGAATAAACCGTTTCCAGAAAGCGCGCTTCTTTTTTGGGGAAACCACCTTTTTGGCAGCCGTATACAGCACCGTATTGAAATCTGTTTCCAGATCTTCATGGGACGGCAGCAGTACGATCAGCTTACTGTTATATTCCGCCGTATACGCATAGAAACGCTTCTGCTCGATCGTCACCGAACCGCTGCTGATGTCGATAAGTTCCTCGCTCTGTTCAGTACCTTCCTGCTCTTTGGTGTTCTTTTTATTCTTCTTTTTCTTGGGTTTTTCCTCAGCGGGCTGTGAGGAATCATTGTTTGCGTTCAGAGGGTCTATACACGCCGACTCCACTCTTTTGACCTTACTGATAATGCCGATATCCTCGAAAAACTCCTGCGCCTGCTGTGCGCTGTCCTTAGTCATTGCATCAGCAACAAATATCAGTCCGATTTTGTCATCGCCTGAATCGGTCACCTTCAGGGCTTCAACAATGCTTTCTTCTGTCAGGTTGATCTCGGTTTTGTAGATAATGTTGACATTGATCCCGTTGAGTTTTTTGATTGTTTCTTCAAAACTCTTGTCGGCGGTCTGTCCGAACGCCTTTCCGTTTCTCGGAAAATAAATTTCTGCATTCATTTTCTTACTCACTCCTGTTCAGCGGCTAGAAATTAGCCTTTCAGCCTGTCCCTGCGGGCACAGTTCAGGAAATATCCCGTACTGTCACATCACGGACGGCTTCTTCGATTAAAGGAACGCTGTCAATTTTTTCCTGTTCAGCAATGACCTTTGACAACTCCGGACGGGTACGGGGGTGCTTGGGGGTAAAGACCGTACAGCAATCCTCATACGGCTGGATAGAAATATCAAAGGTATCTATACGGCGGGAAATCTCTATGATCTCTTCTTTATCCATGCCCAGAAGGGGACGGAATACCGGCATTGTACACGCCGCATCGGTGCAGGCAATCGCCCCGATCGTCTGGCTGGCAACCTGTCCCAGACTTTCGCCTGTAATCAGTGCCTGTGCGCCTTTTTCCTGCGCCAGACGCTCGGCAATTTCCATCATGAAGCGGCGCATGATGATGGTGAAGTAGTCCTCTTTGCATTTTTCACG
>CADCQO010000267.1 GCA_902803585.1 uncultured Ruminococcus sp. | reverse complement strand
CTATAATAGCATCATCAACTAAAAACCGCCCGATAACGAAAGGTTACAAGCCCTTTTGGAACGGGTCAGTCGAAGGAGATTATTATTATGGAAAGTCAGAAGAAAACTCATAGTGCAGGCTTCAAGAAAGCAATGGCTGTCACTTTGATGGGTGCCGTTTGCTTGACAGCAGCTGTTTCTGTTGGCTCTTTATCCAAGAAAGTTACTGTTACGGACGGAACCGAAACCGTAGCAATTGATACAATCAATCCTGATACACAGGCAATTCTTTCTAAGACCGGTATTGAGCTGGGCAAGAACGACAAGCTCGTCCGTACCGACGACGGCAAAAACGGCGTGAACATTTCGATCATCAGAGCTCTTGATGTCGATGCTTCCGAAGCAGGCAAGATCATTACTTTCAACGAAAGCTCCGTAGCGGATTCACTTCTTTCCGCAGGCATGACGCTGAGCAGCAATGAGTCGCTGTCTTTGGCAGCCGCTCTTGAATCTTCAGGCCCTGAGGCAGAAGTAAAGCTGGCTCGTTATGAGATCACCGTAGATGTCAGAGGCGAGAAGGTTACAAAGTACGTACCCGCCGGCACAGTCAAGAATGCGCTGGAATTCCTCGGTATCACACTGGGCGAGAATGATATCATTGATACAGATATCACCAAGAACGTTCAGGAAGGCATGACAATCGAAATCAGAAAGGTAGAGTACAAAACCGTTACTGATGTTACAAAGGTAGAGTACAGCACCACCTACAAGGACAGCGATGAACTGTATGTAGGCGAAACACGGACAGAGGTTGTCGGTGAAGAAGGCGAACGCACAGTTGTCAAGAAGGAAAAGTATGTAAACGGCGAATTTGATTCTGTTGAAACAATCCTCAATCAGATCACAAAGAAGCCTGTTGATACAGTTATCCTGAACGGCACAAAAGAAGAGCCGGAACCCGAGCCGGAGCCGGAGCCTGAACCCGAGCCGGAACCGCAGACCACATACACTCCCGCACCCTCTTCCTATACATCATACACTGACGGATACATTTACCCCTATCTGACCAATACAATGGGCAGAAATCTGAATGGTCCTTCCGGTCAGGAAACATATTACAACATGGATATGTCAGGTATCGTAAGCAGCCTGCAGCGCGGCGGCTGGATGTATGAGCAGTGCGTAGATAAAGCACTGATCGACCACATTCTGGATACAAGCGGTTATTGGGTTCGTGAAGATGGCTGCAAGATGTTTGGTGATTATATCATGGTAGCTGCTGGTCTGAGCGTAAGACCGAGAGGTTCTCTTGTACAGACTTCTCTGGGTATGGGTATCGTTGTTGATACAGGCGGATTTGCTTACAATGATCCTTATCAGCTTGACATTGCTACTGCATGGTAATTGATTTCAGAGGCTGTAACGATCAGTAAAAACTATCGTTAGTTGATAACGGACATCTTCGGGTGTCCGTTATTGTTTTCCTGTTTTCAGAAAAAGCAGCCATAAAATAACAAAAAAGATGAAGTTTGCCGCATACAACGCTTGCATTTTGCTGTAACTCAAAGTATAATAAAAGGGTAGTACCTGATATTATGAGAGGAGTGCGTTGTCATGCTGCTTGCTATTATTTCTGCGGCGGCTTGTCTGGCGGTGGCTACGCTGATGTACACACCGAAGATGAGAACTTTCCGTTTTTACAGACCTGTCGGGCTGATCTTTTTATTTGAAGGAGTCTGGCTGTTGCTTGATTATATCGTAAGACAGATTTTTCCTGACAGCACATTCACGATGATTGTTCATTATATCGGTCTGATTCTTTTCGGTATTTATTTTATCCTGCGTATCCTGTTTGAGTCTAACGACAAGATAAAGGAGAAGCTGAAAAAGAAGCAAGAAAAGTAAGTAAACAGCAAAAGGGGAAAGCAAATGGGCTATCTTTATTCTGCACTTTGGTTTTTGATGGCTATTGTACTTTTGGGACGTTTCCGTAAAGAAAGCATCACGATCTATATTTTGTCACTGTACTTTACCTTTGCGGGGGTGTGGTGGCTGGTAGATCAGTTTGTTGAAACAGATATGATAAGCGGTTATTACAGTTGGATTCTTCGTGTCGTTTCCATTGCTATGCTGGGTATAACGGGTGTTGCCTATGCAATAGAAAAAGGTCTCAAAGAGAAAAAAGAAAAAGCCAATGCCGAAAATACCAAAGACATTGAAACAGGGCACTCAGTGCCGTCTGATACGGAGGAATCCGTCAGCGTAAAGTAATTTACTGCCCGTAAGCGGCAAACTCAGCATCCCGCCATCTTTTTTTCAGAGATGGCGGTTTTTTTCGTCTGCCGGAAGGTCTGAAAGACATTTTCAGCGCGCATTCGATGAAAATTTTGAAGCGGACAAAGCCTCACTTTCTGAGGAAGGCGGCACGAAGTGCCAGAGGGAGTTTCATCATGAGGCATCAGTTTGTGTGAACTCTCCCTGTCAGCTTCGGAGAATATGATGTGTCCGAATTTCAGAACTTCCTCTGTCAGTTTCGGAAAACATTGTACGCGCAAATATGACGTGTGCGAATCTCAGAACGCCTTCTGTCAGTTTCGGAAAACAATACACCTGAAAGTGCATCGAACTCATGCTTTTCAGCTTTCAGAATGATGTTTCCTGCGGGCGGCTGAGCGGTCGTGAAACGGTCTGATGGGATTCAGGGCAGCATCTCAGCACAAGCACGGAAAGGGAAAGAAGGGCAACAATGAGCCATTGCAGGGGAGAAAGGGGAACAGTGTGGAAGGCGGCAGCGAGCATAGGCACAGAAATGACAGCCGTCTGCATGACAAGACCGGTCAGGAAGGCTGTTAGCAGGGGCGGGTGGAAGGAAAAGCCCTTGTGCTGACGGCTTCTCAGGTTAAAGGCGTGTATGAGCTGACTCAGACTCAGTACCGCAAAAGTCATGGTTCGGGCGGTGACAGGTTCATTGTGACCGTCAAAAAATACTCTGCCTACCGTAAAGGCAAGAAAAGCGACTGCGCCGATAAAACAGCCCTCCAGCAGCATATTTCTCACCATCTTCTTGTTGAAAATACCGCTGCTGGTGCGGGAAGGCGGACGCTCCATAATATTTTCCCCGACAGGTTCCACACCAAGTGCCAGTGCGGGCATGGAATCTGTTACAAGATTGACCCACAGAAGCTGCATTGCCAAAAGCGGCGCAGGCAGCTGGAGCAAAAACGCACAGAGTACCGTCAGTATCTCTCCGATATTGCAGGACAGCAGGAAATGGACGGTTCGCCGGATATTTTCAAAAATTCCCCGCCCCTGTTCAACAGCTTCCACGATTGTAGAGAAATTATCGTCTGTCAGCACCATATCCGCTGCACCTTTGGCGGCATCTGTGCCCGACATTCCCATCGCACAGCCGATATCCGCACAGCGCAGGGCGGGCGCATCGTTGACACCGTCACCCGTCATGGCAACAACCGCACCTTTTGCCTGAAATGCCTTCACGATACGAACCTTATGTTCGGGGGAAACTCTCGCAAAGACCGTATAGCTGCCAACCTGCCGTGTCAGCTCGTCCTGACTCAGACGTTCCAGCTCCTGCCCTGTCATCACTTTCGTCCGTCCGTCATATATTCCCAGTTCGGCGGCAATGGCACGGGCTGTTACAGGGCTGTCGCCGGTAATCATCACCGGACGGATACCCGCTTTTTTACAGCGTGACACAGCCGCTTTTGCCTGCGGACGGGGCGGGTCGATCATTCCTATCAGTCCGCAGAAAATCAGATCTTTTTCCAGTGTCTGCGTTCCGTCGGGTCGGTTGGCGCAGTCCTTATAAGCCACCGCAATGACCCGCATTGCCTGTTCCGCCAGTCTGTCATTGGCGGAAAGCACCGCCTTTTTCCTGCTATCGGTCAGCGGTATCTGTCCGTTTTCCTTTTGCAGATGGGTACAGAGAGTGAGCAGAATATCGGGCGCACCCTTGACGATCACACGATAACCGCCTGTGGGCAGGGCGTGGACGGTCAACATACGTTTGCGGACAGAATCAAAAGGAATTTCATTCATACGGCGGTAGCGACGGTCGAGGTCATTTTTATCAATATCACACTCTGCCGCTGCCAGCAAAATCGCTTTTTCGGTAGGATTTCCCGCAGCAGTCCAGCTTTTTGCGGTTTTTGTCAGGGTACTGTTGCTGCAAAGCGCCGCCAGTGTCAGGAGTTTACTGCCGAGCGGAGAATGTGCGCTGACAGTTTCGGTGCCTGCCGTCAGCGCCCTGACCGTCATCTTATTCTGTGTCAGTGTGCCGGTTTTATCCGAACAAATGACGTTGGTACTGCCCAGTGT
>CADCQO010000266.1 GCA_902803585.1 uncultured Ruminococcus sp. | reverse complement strand
CTGCCCTGCAAAACATAGATAAGGTAAAGGAACAGCGGCCATATGAGGTTGATGAGGACACAGTTCATGAAATAGGCAGGGGTGCGGAAAAGAATGCGGAATTCCTTTTTCAGATAAGTAACGGAAGGCCGGTGCTGGCGGAGAGCGGTGAGGGATTTTTCAAGGGACTTTCCCTTGTGGGAACTGCTGCGGCTGACATCGGCGGCGGTGCGCAGATAAACGGCCTCCGCTATGAGAAGGAATGCGCCGACTGCGGCAACATTCACGCCGATATAAAACAGGAGGTTCACAGCGGTATTGTTGACCATCGCACAGGTGACAAGGTGAACGTGCGGGAAAATGATATTCAGCACTCCCAGAAGGGCGTTATGCGGGTCGGAAAGTGCCGATACCAGATGTTCTGCGTCCAGTCCGCCGCTGACGGATACTATGATAATCAGACCGATGATAACGGCAAAGGTCAGCAGACCCGTGATTTTGTTGACGGTATCCTTGTTTTTGATAAAGCCCGTTGCCAGCATGACCAGCATACACAGCACAGCGCAGTAGGCAAGCGGCACAATGGGCAGTGTCACCGTGGCGAAAACAGCGATAATCCAAGCATAGAACGGCAGACCCGCCGCAATGATGTATCCCGCAAAGACGGCAATAATCAGTATGAATTCCATAATGCTCTCGCTGATGAGGGCGGCGGTGAATTTAGAAGCGATGATCTGAAAGGGACGGAGCGGAAGGGGAAGGAGATTTTCGATGTCCCCCGAAAAGTAGAATACGCTGAAAATAACATTCAGTCCGAAGATGAACGAAAAGACGGACAGCAGCTGCAGAAACAGCTCGGCGGCGTTCTGACCTGCGCCGGTCGGCAGGAGTTTGACGGTCAGCCAGTAAATGATGATGCCGACAAAAAATGCCATCGGAAGCATAATGCCGAATACCGCGATAAATCCCATGACACGGGTGAAGATCTTACGGCGGTTTTTTTCTTCGGCAGTAGGCTCTACAGCGGCAATCAGGGCTTTCACTAATTTCAGATATACACTCATTGTTCCGTCATCTCCAAAAAGATTTCTTCAAGAGAATGGTTTTTGCCCCGTGCGGCAAGTGTTTCCAGTGTTCCGTCAAAGAGCAGATGCCCCTTTTTGATGATGATGACCTTATCGCAGAGTTTTTCTGCTACTTCCAGAACGTGTGTCGAAAAAAATACAGTATTGCCCGCCTTTGCGTGTTCACGCATCATCTGCTTGAGTTCAAAAGCGGATTTCGGGTCAAGTCCCACCATGGGTTCGTCCAGAATCCATACAGGGGGATTGTGCATCAGCGCCGCTACCACCATGATTTTTTGCCGCATACCGTGAGAATAGCTCATCATGGGTGCGGACAGGGCATCTGTCAGTTCAAAGCGTTCGGCAAACTGTGCAATGCGTTCCCTGCGCTTTTCTGTCGGCACATGGTAAATATCGCCGATGAGATCCAGAAATTCCGTTCCCTTCAGCCGGAGGAACATATCGGGATTATCTGCGATATAGCCGATGGACTCCTTCGCTTTGAGGGGATCTTTGCGTACATTGAAGCCGTTGACGGTAATTTTGCCGACATCTGCTTTGATAATGCCGGTAATCATTTTCATGGTAGTCGTTTTTCCTGAACCGTTAGGCCCGATAAATCCGACAATTTCCCCGCCCTTTACCTCGAAGCTGATATCATCTACTGCCCGCACAGTCTTGTTGTAGGTTTTTGTTACATTTTCCAGCTTTATCATAAGCAGCACCTTCTTTGATTATGTTAGTGTAATATTACCATAATTTTGCGTGTTTGGCAAGGTTTTTTATTGAATTTTGGCGCATATCTCGTTCACTTTTCATCAAAAGACAGAACGGAATTTTTGCAGAGCGGCGGTATCTGTCACCATACGCCCGAAGGCAGACAGGCGGATAACCGTCCGAACATCGTGCTGACTTCCGGAACCGGAAAAGAATAGTGCCAAAAAAGCCCTCCGCCTGAAAACGGAGGGTTATGTTTTTCTGCGGAGTGTCCGGAGAAAAGTTTTTTGTGCGGGTGTGATGCGGCGGCTTTCGACAGCCTTTTGTATGGCTTTGTTGTGTGTCCACCGTGCAAGGCGGTGGTGTGTGAAATAGGGGAGTATACTGTCGTACTGTTTTGACAGAGCGGTGGCAAAGTACCATGCTGTCATCATGCGGACATAGTAGTCTTCTGACCGGACAGCACAGACCTTTTCGGGATAGCTGACGGAAAAATCCGCGTCCAGAAAGTACTGCATGAGTATCTTGATGCCGAAACGGACGGTGTAGGTGTGGGAACTGCCGAGCCAGTTTTCCGCCGCCGACAGAAGGGGTGCCTTGTGCTTTGCAAACACAGCAGGAGAAAGCTGGTCGCAGACTGCCCAGTTGTCCACGCAGGGGAGAAATGCCTCTGTCGCCGTCAGGCATTCCCCGAAATCACGGTAAAGGGAAATAATAAAGGAATGAAGCTGGTTTTCTTCAAAAAAGCGGTGCGGCAGGCTGTGAAGAAAAGTGCCGGTATCCTCCCGCAGAAAGAATTCTTTGGCGAGCTTTCGCAGGGCAGGCGTCCGCACACCGATGATGCAGTCCTGTCTGACGGTGGGAAGCAAAGCACTCTGAAATCTGCGGTATTCTTCGTCCCGCAGGTCAAAAAGCCTCTGACGGATTTCCTGCTGTATCATGATAAAGCGTCCCTTTCTGTTTGTGAAGCCGTCAGCGGTTGTTGACGGTTTCGGGGTAGAGGTCGTGGTGGCTGAGGCGTTCCCATGCCAATTTTTCCCATTTGGTGTCGGGCCGGCCGTAGTTGCAGTAGGGGTCGATGGAAATACCGCCGCGCGGCAGGAATTTCCCCCATACTTCAATGTATTTCGGGTTCATCAGGCGAATGAGGTCTTTCATGATGATGTTCACGCAGTCCTCGTGAAAATCGCCGTGATTGCGGAAGCTGAAAAGGTATAGTTTCAGGGATTTGCTTTCCACCATGAGCT
>CADCQO010000265.1 GCA_902803585.1 uncultured Ruminococcus sp. | reverse complement strand
TACTTTCTGCGGCATGGAAATTCCCGTGCTGTCAGAAAATAAGGTATCTATCCTGACAATGGCGCCGGGCGGCTTCTTTGTATTCGGTCTGCTGATGGCAGCGGTGAACAAGTTCGCAAAGCATAAGCCCCAGAAGACCGGCTTCGGCTGTGACGGCTGTCCGCAGGCGAAAATCTGCGGCAAAACTGCCTGTACGGAAGGAGAGGAGGAAGTCAGATGACGAAATTAGCAATTATCCTGCTTTCAGCTGTGTTTATCAATAACTATGTGCTGGCGAGATTTCTGGGGATTTGTCCGTTTCTGGGCGTTTCCAAAAATCTGCGTTCGGCAGTCGGCATGAGTCTTGCGGTTATTTTCGTCATGATGATGGCGACCGCCGCCACATGGCCGATACAGATGTATCTGCTCAATCCCCACAATCTCGGCTACCTTCAGACCATTGTGTTCATTCTTGTGATAGCCGCCCTTGTGCAGCTGGTGGAAATTGTGCTGAAACGCTATGTCCCCTCACTGCACCAGTCCCTCGGCGTGTATCTGCCGCTGATTACCACGAACTGTGCAGTGCTTGGCGTAACGATCCTGAACATTGACGAAGGCTATACCTTCATAGAAGCAATGGTAAATTCTCTGGGCAGCGGTCTGGGATTTCTTCTGGCAATGGTCATGTTTTCGGGTGTCCGCTCCACGATGGAGGGCAGCGACATTCCGGAAAGTTTCAAGGGTCTGCCGATTACATTGACAGCGGCTGCGATTACCTCTCTGTCCTTTATGGGCTTCGGGGGCGTAATCGAAAACCTGTTTTCATAATGGAGGAGTGCAGTGATGGTAGAAGCAATTCTGACAGCGGTGATACCTGTTGTGATTATCGGGGTGATTTGCGGAGCAGGATTGGTCATTGTGTCTAAGGTGATGTCGGTCAAGGAAAATGAACTCCTGCCGAAAATCAGGGAATGCCTGCCGGGAGCAAACTGCGGAGCCTGCGGCTTTGCAGGCTGTGACGGTTACGCAAAGGCACTTTGCGAGAACCCTGATACTCCCGCTAATCTGTGTGTTCCCGGAGCAGATACAGTATCGGAACAGCTCAGCGCACTGCTGGGCGTAGAGAAAGCAGAGGTTGAAAAGAAAATAGCAGTCGTGCATTGTTCCGGTGACTGCGCCCATACACAGGACAAAGTAGAATACAGAGGCATAGAGAGCTGTAAAGCGGCAAAACTGCTGTACGGCGGCAAGGGAAAGTGTACGTACGGCTGTCTGGGCTTTGGCGATTGTATGAATGCCTGCCCGCAGAATGCTATCTGTATTTCGGAGGGAGTTGCCCGCATCAACCCGAATCTCTGTATCGGGTGCGGCATCTGTACCCGTACTTGTCCGAACCGCCTTATCAGCCTGATACCTGACCGTGATACCGCCATTGTCGGCTGCAGCAACCGTGATAAGGGCGCAGCGGTGCGGCAGGCGTGTTCTTCCGGCTGTATCGGCTGTAAGAAATGTGAGCGCGTATGTCCGCAGAATGCTGTCAAAGTAAATGACAATATAGCAGTTATTGACTATAACAAATGCGAGGACTGTCCCGACTTCGGCATTTGTGTCCGCAGCTGTACGACAGGCTGTCTTGTCCTTCTCAGGCACGATGAAAAAGTAAAGATTGAAAACTGAGTCAGTGCTGCGGTCGAACCGGAAACACGGATGGTGCCTGACTACTTTTGCAGGGGAAAAGTTTGTGCTGTCCGATGTTTTGTATGTGCATGGTGTGGGGATTTGTATTGACAAAGGCATATGATAATAGTAAAATTACCATAGAGCGGTAAAATATAAGTACGAGGAAGGATACATGATGATGAAAAATCGTATTCTGAAGTTGATTTGTCTGAATTTTGGTGTCGCTCTCCTGAATGTTGTGATGTTTTCAAAAGGTCTGGTCGGACTCAGCTTTGCAGGAGATGCGCTGCAGGTAGCTCTGGCTGTGACAACCATTGTCATGAGCCTGATCGTTTTCTGTTACGGCAACTATGCCCTGCTCTTTCATGAGAAGCCCGAACCGGCTGTGCAGTTTCTCAGAGGTTCGGAATTCACTGAGCCGGAGGATTATATAGAAGCTCTGACGGAAAAAAAAGGAAACGGCGTATTCGATGGGGAAATCAATACTTCTGTCGAGCAGGTCAACAGAATGCACGACAAGGACAAGGCACTGAAAAGTATTCTGGAGCAGTTCTTTACCCCGCAGGAAATTACATTTACCCGTTTTCAGACGGCAATCAATTCGGTACAGGCTATTTTCTACAACAACATCAAGAAAATGCTGAACCGTATGCTTATTTTTGACTATAAAGACTACAACAAACTGGTAGAAAAAGTCAGAAATTCCTATGCAAGAGAGAACGGCGGACTTGTTTCAAGATCTGTCGATACACAGATGCGTATTTATAACGAGCATATCGAGTATGTACGCAGTCTGGTGAGTATGAACGAGGAAATTCTTATTAAATTGGACGGTCTGCTGCTGGAAATTTCCAAACTGGACGATCTGGACGAAAAAGGTCTGGAAAATATGGCAGCAGTACAGGAAATCAACGACCTGATACAGCAGACAAAATACTATAAAAGCTGACAGCAGAAAGGAAGGAGTATCATGGCAAAGATTTCAAATGGTGCAAAAGTAGCGATTCTTGCAGGCATTGCAGTTGTTCTGTTCTTAGGTGTGTTTCTGGGCATTACACTGACAAAGGATCTCGGCAAGTCTGAGGAGCAGATCAGTACGGAAAAAGCAGAACAACGGCTTTCTTACCTGCTGGGTAACATCAAGGTAGAAAAGGGTACGCCGAAAAAGGCGGCCATCAGCGACACGGATATTCTTTCCGATGAAGATGAACTGCCCAGCATTGATACCTATCCGCTCAGTGTGGAAGGTACGGGTGAAATTAACGTGGAAATCTTTTCTTCGCCCGAAAAGGCCGGCACAGGTACGGACGGCTGGCTGAATGAAATGGCACAGGATTTTAACCGTGAAGCAAAAAAAGTAAACGGCAAGGTTATTTCCGTGTCAATACGTTCCGTGTCATCAGGCCCTGCACTGGATTATATCTGTTCAGGCAAGTATGTGCCTGATGCAGTATCGCCTTCCAATGAATTCTGGGGCAGTATGATGGCGGCAAAGGGAGTCAAAACCGAACTGATCGAAAAGAAATTGTGCGGAAATGTGGCAGGTGTGCTGCTTTCAAAGGCAAAGTATCAGGAAATGATCGACAAGTACGGTGCTGTCAATATGAAATCAGTTACCGAAGCTACCGCAGACGGTTCACTGATGATGGGCTATACAAACCCGTTTGTCAGCTCCACAGGTCTGAATTTTCTGGTGAATACTCTGTATACCTACGATTCGGACGATTTGCTCAGCCAGACGGCGGTCAGCGGTTTCCGGAAGTTTCAGGAAAATGTGCCGCTGGTATCCTACAATACCCTGCAGATGAGAAATGCAGCAGACACAGGTTCGCTCGATGCGATGGTAATGGAGTATCAGCAGTACAGCAACGATGCTGCTTTGCAGGGCGGCTATGTCTTTACCCCCTTCGGTGTACGTCATGACAGCCCGCTGTATGCGCTTGGCACACTTTCAAAGGAAAGAAAAGAAGTCCTGACACAGTTTGCCGCTTACTGCAAAACAGAAGAAGCACAGCGTCAGGCAGGCAGCTGCGGTTTCAATCAGAATGAAAAATATATCAGTGAACTGCCCGATACCATCAGCGGCAGTACGCTCTTACAGGCACAGAAGCTGTATAAGGAAAACAAGAACAGCGGCCGTCCGATTGCAGCGGTTTTCGTGGCTGATGTTTCGGGAAGTATGATCGGTGAGCCTATCAATGCTCTGCGTACCTCCCTTATCAACTCTATGCAGTATATTAACAAACTCGTTGTGCCAGTAAAAAATAAAAAATGAAACTCAAACTCAAATATGCTATTCTATAATCAAACCCAAAACAATTATAGGAGG
>CADCQO010000264.1 GCA_902803585.1 uncultured Ruminococcus sp. | reverse complement strand
CAGTGTCACCTCGACATCACCGCCGACTCTGGCTTTGATGCCCTCAAAAGCAACATTAGCTTGTGCCTCGCTGATATCCTCGCCGTAAATGACCGAAATATAAGCGGTGTCACGGTTTGCCATTTCCTTTGCGAGCTTGATAACAGCCTTGACAGGATCCTTGTCCTTATGCGTCAGCTTACCGTTATTCAGAGCGATAATATCGCCCTCTTTGATTTTTGTACCGCCGAATTCGGAATTTCTGGCGGCATAGGTAACCTTGCCGGTAGAAACATTCTTGGCGGCTGACATCATATATTCACTGTTGATCTCAACTGTTGCGTCAGGTGAATACGAAAGCATCGCAACCAATCCCTGCGGAACGGTGCGTGTCGGGATAATCACTACCTGTCTGTCTGTTACCAGCGGAATCACCTGTTCAGCAGCCAGAATGATGTTTTTATTGTTCGGCAGGACAAAGACGGTTTTGGCGGGTGTCGCCATAACAGCCTGATAAATATCGTCTGTGCTGGGGTTCATGCTCTGACCGCCGCTGACCACATGGTGACAGCCGAGATCTTTGAATACCTCTTCCAGACCTTTTCCGGCGGCAACCGCGATAAAGCCGATGTCTTCCACAGGGGATACGGGCTTGAGTGCTTCACGCTTTTTCTCTTCCGCTTCGGCCTTTGCCTTTTCTTTTTCATATTTTTCAGCAGCTTTTCTGTGCTGCTCTTTCATATTTTCTATTTTTACGGTCAGCAGCTGTCCGAAGGTTACAGCCTCCTCCAGTGCCTGACCAGGGTGTTCTGTATGCACATGCACCTTGATAATGTCGTCATCATCGGCTACTACCACGCAATCGCCGATTGTTTCAAGAAACGCTCTCAGTTCCTGAGAATCTTTTTCAACACCGTCAGCCTTGCCGATAATGAACTCCGTACAGTAGGTGAAATTGATCACAGAGTCAAACTCTGCCGCCGCATTGCGGAAGAACTCGGCTGCACTGTCCTCTTTTTCGGCCGTCATGACAGCAGGCTCATCAGCTTTAACCATCACGCCGTCACGGAGCATCGACAGCATACCTTCCAAAATAACACAAAGCCCCTTGCCGCCGGCATCAACGACACCCGCCTTTTTCAGTACGGGGAGCATATCAGGGGTACGGTTCAAGGCATCATTTGCAGCAGAAACAATGGCGCTGAAGACGATAACCGGATCTGATTCTACATCGGCAGCTACTTTGCCGGCTTCGCAGGACATTCTTGCTACTGTCAAAATGGTTCCTTCTGTAGGATTCATAACGGCCTTATAAGCGGTTTCTACGCCCAGCTGGAGTGCTGCTGCCAAATCCTTGCCGTCAATTTCAGCCTTACCCTTCAGTCCGTTGGCAATACCCCTGAACAGCAGAGAAAGAATCACACCGGAATTGCCTCTGGCAGATTTCAGCATAGCAGAAGCCGCCTCAGAAGCTGCTTCATCAATGCGTACAGCGGTGCTTTCGCTGAGTGTTTTTGCAGCCGCTTCAATTGTCATAGACATATTGGTGCCGGTATCTCCGTCCGGTACAGGGAAGATATTCAGCGAATTGATTTCCTCTTTCTGGCTGAGAATATTGTTTGCACCGGATATTAACGCATTTTTGTAGTAAGTACCGTTTATCATCGTTTCTTGCACTTCCTTAACAATTATCTGATTTCAACGATCAGCTTCATCGCTGTCCGTTCAACACCTTCAATCTCAATGCTGGTAAAGGCGGGAATACAAATGAGGTCAATGCCCATCGGTGCGAGGTATCCTCTGGCGACTGCCACAGATTTCAAAGCCTGATTAGTAGCACCGGCGCCGACAGCCTGTACTTCTACACAACCGAAATCTCTTACGACCCCTGCAATCGCACCTGCCACAGAATTAGGTGCGGACTTTGACGAAACCTTTAATACTTCCATGCTATTTTCCTCCTGAAATAAAACTATCACATGCTTCTTATCGTATAGTACGCATACACATAATATAATATAGTCAATACAGATAATATTCAAGTGCATAGTATAAAGAAATTGTTATAAATTTATGAATATTTTTTTATAAAATTTCTATTCTCTTGAGGGAAACGGTTTTTCCGGAACGGTCATCAACGGTGAATCTGATACAATCCATTTTGCAGTCACCAACAGCCGTTTCAAAGCGGACGGGCAGTTTTTCTTTGAATTTTCTGATTGCGAGTTCAGATTTAACCCCCAGCACGGAATACACGGGACCTGTCATGCCTACATCGGTAATATAGCCTGTACCGTTGGGCAGAATCATGGCATCAGCCGTCGGAACATGGGTATGTGTGCCGAAAAAGGCGGAAATCCTGCCGTCAAGATAATAAGCGAGCGCCAGCTTTTCCGCTGTAGCCTCTGCATGAAAATCAAGGATAATGATTCTGGTGTCCAGCTGTCTGAGGATATTATCAACAGTGATATAAGGATCGTTG
>CADCQO010000263.1 GCA_902803585.1 uncultured Ruminococcus sp. | reverse complement strand
GGCAGCAGAAAATGGTGATATTGTGGTGGCGATGATCGGAGAAGAGGCAACCGTCAAAAGTTTCTACAAAGAAGAAGGTTATTACCGTTTACAGCCTCATAATCAGAATTTTGAGCCGATTCTGACGGCAGAATGTCAGATTCTGGGCAAAGTGATTTCTTTGGTAAGGGAATACTGAACTGCCCGATGATGGTCAGACTTCATCTCTATTATGAGCAGAAAGTGAGATAATGCAATGAGTTTATTCAGAATCAGGAATGTTGTCAGGTATGGTGCAGGTCTTGGCGTAATAATACTGCTGGTGAGTCTGTGGCTGTTGACGGGAAATTCAGTCCGTGTTCATGCCGCTACTGTCCTTGACAACGGCGATTTCGTTTTTCAGGTGCTGGAAGACGGCAAAAGTGCGGAAATTATTCAGTACAACGGCAAGAGCTTGTATGTTTCTGTGCCGTCTATGGTTGATAAATACAAGGTAACACAAATCGGTACGGCGGCGTTTATGTCCAACAAAACCATTAAGGAACTGGAAATTTCTACCTCAGTGGAAAATATTGAGTCGAGCGCTTTTTCCGGCTGTCAGGCGCTGAAAAAAGTCAGTATCAGCGGCAGTGTGGAAACCATCGGTGAGTGTGCGTTTATGAATTGTCCCGCTCTGGAAACCGTTCAGCTGGAAGAAGGCGTCATGACCATCAAAGACTCGGCTTTTTCGGGCTGTACGTCCCTGAAAAGCATTGAACTGCCCAACAGCGTGATCGTGCTGGGAAAATATGCTTTTTTCAACTGTACGGTACTTGAAGATATCAGCATACCAAACACCATTGACGAACTGGGCGGCTATGCGCTGGAAGGCACAAAGTGGCTCAAAAATCAGACAACAGACTGCGTTACCATTGCAGACGGTATTCTGATAAAGTATACTGGAGGAGAAACTGCCAAGAGTCTGCCTGCCAAAGTCAAAAAGGTGGGAGATTACGCCTTTGCAGGAAATGAAAAGATCGAAACGATCCTTCTTTCACGCAACGTCACCAAAGTGGGAAAGTCTGCTTTTGAGGGCTGTTCCAATCTCACGACGGTCAGTCTGCCGGATACAATCACGGATATTGGAGAATGTGCATTCAAAGGCTGCGGTTCTTTGAATGACGTGACGCTGCCCAGTAACCTGAAAGAGCTGAAGGAAGATGTTTTTTATATGTGCGCCTGTCTGAGTTCCATCACTATTCCGGCGAAGGTGGAAACCGTCAGAAACGGTGCGTTCATGTTTTGTGAATCGCTGAAAAATGTAAGGATTCAGAACGGTGTAAAGAAAATAGAAGAATTCGCCTTTTTCGAGTGCATCTCTCTCGGCAGAATCGTATTTCCGGAATCCCTTAAAGAGATTGCAACTGCCTCCTTTGCCTCATGTATCAACCTGACAAGAGCAGAATTCAACGGCGATACCGAGATTTCCTTCAACAGCTTCGGAGACTGTCCGCATCTGAAAGAGGCAGTTTTTTATAAGAATCCTACCAATATCAGCGACTACGCTTTTGTCGGCTGCGCAGAGATGACTCTTTACAGCAGCGAAAGCCTGTATATAGAGGATTTTGCCCGCAGAATGAAGATGACAAGCGAAAATCTGAAAAATCTCCCTCCCTATGAGGATAAAGGGCTGCTGGCAGAGGGCAAGCCGGATACGGAAGAGGGTTTCTCAGGAACGTATACCTTCATCGTTGTGATGATCGTGTTGGTTGATCTTGCACTTATCGTACTTTTCAGCGTGTATATTCTGTTAGACCAGAAAAAAAAGCGCCGCCGCAGAAAAGCGGGTGCGGCCCGGAGAGCAGTTTCTGTCGGAGCAGAGGGCACAAGACCTGTACCAAAACAGTCAGCAGGCACAGAAAGCCGTCCCCGCAGACCTCGTGCAGATCATATGCCGGACGCAAGACCGAAAAAAAAGCCATGAAGATGTCCCGCCGTGTGGCGGTGATGGGACTGCTGCTGACAACAGCATTTATACTGAGTTGGCTGGAAATGCTCTTATCTCTGCCTGTTCCTGTTCCCGGCATCAAGATCGGACTGGCAAATGCAGCTGTTCTCTTTACGCTGTACTATCTGGGAAGTGCAGAAGCACTGGCTGTGCTGGCGGGACGTCTGGTACTGAATGCGCTGCTGTTCGGAAATGTTTCCTCGCTGATTTTCAGTGCAGCGGGCGGAATACTGAGTTATCTTGTGATGTGCCTCGCTAAACGGACAGCAGGGAATCATATCATGGGCGTAAGTATTTTAGGCGGTGTTTTTCACAATATCGGACAATTGGCAGCGGCATCTGTGGTGCTGGCGACATCGTTCTGGTGGTATCTGCCGTATCTGATACTGGGAGGCATCGCAGCAGGTGCATTGAATGGTCTGGTGACGGGGCGTATCCTGAAAAGCAGACCATTTTCTGACGGTAAAACAAACAGAAAACAATAAGCGGCAGTGTAGAAACTGCCGCCGTTTTTATGTCTGTTAATAGGCGGGAAAACTTCCGTTTCTGAACGCGGTGCGGGGGAGGATGTTACAATGTCACTGTGAACATCATCCATTGCCCGTACTCGCTTTTTGCGGTGATTTTGCCGCCGTGCGCCTCAACGCCTGCTTTTGCGATGGCAAGCCCCAGCCCGTAACCGCCGCTTTTGCTGTTGCGGGCTTCGTCCTGACGGTAGAACCGTTCAAAGATTTTTGTCAGCTTATCTTTCGGCACACCTTCACCGGTGTTGTAAACCTCAATGATCTTTCTGCTGGAACGTGCGTAAAGTCTGGCGGAAATTTTGCCGTGCTCATCGGAATATTTGACAGCATTGTCAAGTAAGATCGTCAGAACGTGCTTGATGGTGCTTTCATCTCCTTTGTAGAATAAATCGGGCTGTGCATCAACTTCCAGTTCCTTGCCCATTTCAAATACTGTGCTTTCAAAGGGAAGAACGGTCTGCAAAAAAATATCTGTCAGCGAAAATTCGCTTATGACCATAGGGTGTCCTGTTTTGTCATCAAGACGGGCAAGACAAAGCAGTTCGTTCACCAGTTCACTCATGCGGGTCGTTTCCGAGCGGATATACCCCAGCCACTTGTTTTCTCCTGTCTGGGTTTCCAGTACGTCAACATTGGCGCTGATGACTGCCAGAGGTGTTTTCAGCTCATGGCTGGCGTTGGAAATAAACAGCTTCTGCTTATCAAAGGTAGTTTTGACGGGACGCACCAGCCAGAAAGAAAGTCCCACCGCCAGCAGGAAGAATAAAAAGACTGTCAGCAGACCGATAACGGAAGTGTTGAAAAACAGGTTCCTCTGTGCCTGCTGAAAAGAGCGGATATCCATAAAGACAATGATCTTTCCGTAGTATTTCGGTTGAATATAGTAGGCATAATGACCCATCTCACCGAAGGTTTCACCCGAAGCAAGTGCCTGATTCGCATATGCTACAATGTCGTTCTGCTGCACTTCAATATCTCTTGTCAGCACAATACGGCGCATCACATAATTGTGGTCTACCTGAATGGAAAAACAGTCGATGAAGTCCGACTGTTCGTCTTCAAAGGGGTTGTAATCCCCGAAACCGCCCTGTAAAAAGCCGTCCTTGTCGGCAATACGGCGGATTTTTGTTTCTATCTCTACTTTTGTGCTGGCTCCTTCCAAGATATTCACGGCGGTCATAATGCCAAAAACAGCCAGAGTCAGAATGATGGTAATGACAATGATGATTTTTGCTCTGAGTTTTTTTATCATTTCGCACCGTCCAGACAGTATCCGATTCCCCTTCTGGTCTTAATGGTAACGGAAGAATGCAGCATACTTAGTTTTTTTCTCAAAAAGGAGATGTAAACCTCCACATTGTTGTACTCGCTTTCATCATTACTGCCCCAGATTTTGGTGACAAACTGCTCTTTTGTAATGATCTGTCCTGCATGAGAAACAAGCATTTCCATCATGCGGAATTCCTTTCTGCCCAGTATAACGCTGTTTGTACCGCAGATGATCTCGCCTTTTTTGAGGTCCAGCGTAATATCACCGTATTTAGGGTTGATATCGGGCGAAATAGCTTTTCGTCTTGTCATGGCACGGATACGGGCGAGCAGTTCTCCCATGGAAAAGGGCTTTGTAAGATAATCGTCAGCACCGCAGTCCAGCCCTTTGATTTTGTCCTCTGTTTCTGAGCGGGCTGTCAGCAAAAGTACAGGCGTTTCGATTTCCTTGACTCTGAGGTAGGAAAGCACATCAAGCCCGTTCATAACGGGAAGCATAATGTCAAGCAGAATGCAGTCATAATCTCCCGTCAGTGCTAATTGAAGACCTGTTCTGCCGTCATTTGCAATATCTGTATTGTAATGTTCGCCTATCAGTATTGCGCTGATTGCCTCTGCCAGTCCTATCTCATCTTCTACTATCAGTATATTCATAGGTTTATCCCTTCCTTCTACAGGTTAGCTCTATTATAGTACAGATTTCCCTTTTTACGCAATACTCATTTTTCCTTTCGGACAAGATTTTCAGAAAACATGAAAAGCTGATATTCCGCCGCAGTAAAAATCCCCCTCCTGCAGTTCATTGGCAGGAAGGGGACATGGGTCAATGATTATTTCTTTTTCTTGCTGCTCTTCTTGGTTGTTTTTTTAGCGGAAGTAGTTTTCTTCGCGGTGGTTTTGGCAGAAGCGGTCTTCTTTTCAGCAGCTTCTTTCTTTTCCTCGACCTTCTCAGGCTCAGCAGGAGCAGTTTCTGTCTTTGTTTCAGCTTTCTCAGCCTTAGCGGGAGCAGTTTCTGTCTTTGTTTCAGCTTTCTCAGC
>CADCQO010000262.1 GCA_902803585.1 uncultured Ruminococcus sp. | reverse complement strand
GTATTATCAGGCAGTATGGAGCCGAATCTTCATGTCAATGATTTTGTGCTGGTAGCCCGTCAGGAACAATATGCTGTCGGTGATATAGTTGTCTATCAGGAAGGACGGAATCTTATCGTTCACCGCATTGTCAGCCTTAGCGGAGAGAGCATCACCACACAGGGAGATGCCAACGATATCCCCGATGTGCCGATTGCGCTTTCGGATATCAAAGGAAAAGCTGTCGTGACGATTCCTTTTGTGGGCGGTATCCTCCGTTTCCTGAAAACACCGCTGGGATTTATGCTGATGCTGGCGGGGGCAGTAGTTTTGTTCGAGATACCCCACTATCGCCGTAAAAAGCAGGCAGCTGCTGAACAGGATGCTATCCGGCGGGAGATCGAGCAGCTCAGGAAAAATTAGCGCATATTTTCCGGAACCGGATCTCCTGTTCTGCTCCGGTGAGAAGTTACTGGAAAAGTTGCCTTATCATCATAATTGTATCAACAACAGGGAAGGAGGGGGTAAGATATGGTGAAAAAACGCTCTTCATGGCTGGGAGTGATTGTGCGGTGCGGAGGGGTGCTGCTGATGCTGACGCTCATATCGCTGCATCTGGTCAGCGGACTATACGCAAAATATCATTCAGGCGAAATGACGGGCGGCGGTGCCGGCGTTGCTGCGGCCGGTACTGTTTCTATACTGGAACATAAAGCATATTTCGATACAAGCGAATACACCTACAAACTGAAAACAGACGAGCTTGTAACGGGCAACACCTATCATGTCATTGTGCCCGGAATGGATATCGAAAAAGACCCTTTTATCCGTTTGTATGGTGACAACGAGGTTTCTTACAGACTTTATCTTGAAATAGTGTCTGACCGTCCGGAAATTTGCCGCTACACGCTCAGTACGGAATGGTCAAAGGCAGATGAACTTTTTCCGGCAAAGCACGGCGGAGATATCTATGTTTTTCAGACGACGATCAGACCGCATGAAAGCAGGGATATTTCCAACCTTTTTGTCAACCGCAGCGTGCATATTCCGGAGGACATCAAAAACAAAGAAAATCCTTTCGAGGGAGGAGACCCCTTCTGTATCCGTATGTACGCCTACATTGTACAGGCAGACTGAGGAAAGAGCCTGTTTTGAGGAGGTGAGCCCTGATGACGAAGAAAGCGGTAATACCGCCGCATATAGCCAAAAAACTTCCCGTTATCGGAATAGCTGTCCTGACAGCGGCAGTGCTGCTGTCAATCGTTGCAGGTTCCGTGATGATTATGGCGAAGTATGTACATTCGTCCAATCTTATAGAGGATTATTATCAGCCGGATTTTTACGACAGACCTCAGATCAGCGATGTGATGACGAAGAACGAGAAAGGCTTTTTTGAAAAAAGCTGTCTGACCGTCACACCGGCTGACAGCACTGATTACCCTGTTTATGTCCGTGTGTCACTGGTTCCTGTCTGGCAGGACGACAGCGGCAATATTTACGGTCAGCAGCCTGTACTGAACAGGGATTATACGCTGAACTACAATGAAAATGACTGGTTCTGCGGCACAGACGGCTATTATTACTGTACAAAGCGTATCACAGGAGGAGAAGCTGCGCCGATGCTTCTGACCGAGAACGAAAAGCTGTGTCAGATCAAGGCGGCACCCCGAAAGGGTTTCCACCTTCATGTTTTAGCCGCCGCTGAAACGATACAGGCTATCGGTACGACAGATGTGAATCATGTACCGGCGGTTGCTGAGGCTTGGGGACTGCATCCGGCAGCAGCAGAGTAAAAGCAAAGGAGGCGGAGTGTATGCTCAAAACCCACCGGAAGGTGACAATCATATTGACAGTTCTTGTGCTGCTGACGATGACACTTGCCGCCAGTATGATTGCTTCTGCTAATCGTGGCACCGATATAGAAACCGTCACGGTTAAGATCAATTACTACTACTATGACCCTCAATGTGCCGGCAACAAGGGAGCACGTCCCTATCCTGCCTTTGTTGCCAATATGCCAAAGGATTCTGAAGCAATGCTTCAGCGCTGTCCGGCTGTGCCGGGCTTTTCTGCACAAAACGTACAGGGAGAGCCGGTTATCAATGTAACGGTATCCTTTGAATCCGACCATGAAACGGATATTTTCTATGTACCGTCCGATGTTGACTATTCCATTCGGCTGCTGCAGCAGAATTTAGCAGGCAACGACTACGATTTATCTGCTGTTATCCGCAGCAAGGGTGCAACAGGTACGATTCCGAAAGAATTTGACAGCAATTATACTTTCCCAGAAGATTATGACGGAGATGAACTGCTGAGGGGCAACAGTCTGCAAAATGCGTATTACGGCTATACGCTGATGTATCATCAGCCGGACGTTATCGCAGCAGACGGTTCGACAGAATTTGAATGCTACTATGACAGAAACTATTACCGTGTTGATTTTGTCTTAGGTGAAGGCGGTGAGGGAACTGCACCTATC
>CADCQO010000261.1 GCA_902803585.1 uncultured Ruminococcus sp. | reverse complement strand
CTCGCCATATACTATTATAATATACAACTTATAAAAGTCAACATATTTTTATAACTTTTTATAACATCGTCTTAACTGTTAAAAGCCCCCAAAAAACCTGCTTTTCATGACTAAATGATGAGTTCGCTCTGGTGAAGACGTTTGTCAAAGAATTCCATCAGTCTGATAAGGGGCAGTCTGAGCAGCAGGCCGAGCAGAAGCGCAAACGGTACATAGAGCATCAGCATACCGACATTGTGCCAGTAATTTCCGATATCTGCGCCGGCAATCGCTTCACGGAGAATATCATTGCCGTAACGGAACGGCAGGAACGGCGCAATCGCCTGAAAAGGAGCGGGAAGCACTTCCAGAGGAAAAGTACCGCCTGAACCCGCTACCTGCAGTACGAGAATGATAACCGCCAGCGCCTTTCCGATAACATTGAGGGTGATGGTGAGAGAATAGACGATCATCGAGTAAACAAGTGCGGAAATCATACAGCCAAGCACAAACAGGAAATGGTCATTGCACTGGATACCAAGGAAATACAGATCACCGAGTGAAATAATCAATGCCTGCAGTTCACCGAGCAGGAAGAAAACGAGATATCTGCCGAGAAACTGCTGTGTCTGGTTGGGACTGTTCAGCTTCTTTTTCTGGTTTTTGGTCAGCTCTGCCCGCACAACAGCCGCCAGTACAATACTGCCTACCCAGATACCCAGAGAGGTATAGAAAGGCGACATTCCTGTACCGTAGTTTTCCACATGATAAATATTGTGGGTTACGGTAGAAACAGGCTGAGAGAAGAAGTCGCTCAGGGCTGTGGGGTCAGAAATGATTTTGACAAGCATATCCGTCAGGTCGTTGTCGCCCAGAATAGAACGGGCGGAGTTTTTCAGGTCATCGAGCTTCTTTTTGGAATCATCCATCATCTTCTTGACGCTCTCAAAAGTGTCTATCATGCCGTCTACTGTTTTGGCAGTATCATCAATCAGCACGGCGGCATCAGGTGTCTTTTCGCTGACAGATTTCAGAATAGCTGTGATGTCGTCAAGGGTACTGTATGTGTTGTCAATGACCTTGTTCAGAGCGGTGCGGACAGGCTCAAATGCCTTTGTGATCTCTGAGATTTCCGCATCTGCCATATCGGACAGGCGCTTGATGTCCGCCAGCATACTTTCGGGAACCTTTCCTGTTGTGCGGACAAACTCCGCAGCAGTACCGATTTTCTGAATAATTTCCTCCTGATGCTGATTAGCGGCCTCCAGACGCTCCACAAAATCGGAAGTATCAAAAATCAGGAAGTCCTTGATGTCATTGATGACCCAGATGATGGTATTGTTGATGCTGATAATCTTACGGTTGACGGCTGTAATGTCCTCCAGTTCTGCGGCGGCATCGACAGCACCCGACCTGATGCGGCCGGCGGCGGTTTCCAGACGCTTTGTGATGCTGTTCTGGAGTTCACCGACAGAAGAAACGATTTTATCCAGTATTTCGGAAATGCGCAAAGACATTGTTTTAGAAGCAGTAAGAATCTGCTGTACGTCGGAAGTCATGACACCCGCTTTTGAAAGGGCATCGTTGATGGCGGGCAGTACCGTTTTACTGTTTTCCACTATCTGTTTGACCATGTTCAGCGTAGAGATCAGCACATCGGTGGTACTGTTGAAGTTGTCAATGCTTGTCTGTGCTTCTGTCAAAGACTCCACGATCTTGTTGAGTACTTCTTCTTTCCTGCCGCCCAATCCTTCTACTGTGATATGAAGGGTCGTGGCAAGGATTTTTGTCACTGTATTGACATAGGTGCTTTTGACTTCGCTTTCAATGGCGGTAATGCCTGCGTTAGTGATTTTGGGCGCAATAGCGTTTTTCTTTTCGTTGACGTAATAATCCAGTTCAGCCCGCTTGGACTGTCCTGTGGTAATGGAGCTGAGGTTTTCGCTGAACGTCTGCGGAATGAGAACGGCGGCGTAATATTTACCGTTTTCTACACCCTCTCTTGCCTCTTTTTCCTCTACAAACTCCCAGCCCATTTTCGGGTTGCCCTTGAGAGCTTCAACGATTTCATGACCTGCATTGATTTCAATTCCGCTGTATGTATAGCCCTTGTCCATATTGCATACCGCAAAAGGCATTTTGTCTGTGGAGGAATACGGATCCCAGTTGGACGCAATATTGAACCATGAATACAGAGCGGGGAGAATCACAATACCTACAACAACTACCAATGCCACGATATTGGTGCAGACGGTTTTCAGATCATTCGCAAAAATATGAAATATCTTTCCCATGAATTTCCTTCCTTTCTTGGATAAAAAACCTGTTCCGCAGGTACTACAAGCTTTTGGGCGTTTTTTCCAAAGAAATACCGCCCTTCTGCGGCTTGCTCTCAGGCGGCGGGGTCGGTGCTGTCTGTTCTGTTTCCGTTTCCTCTTCTTCGTTTCCGTGTCCGCTGTCCTCTGTCAGTTCAAGCATCTCTCCGTACATATGCCACATATAGTCACCGCGAAGCATAAGCGCCACACAGCCCAGAATCACGCCGATCCATAGTATCAGAAAAACAGTCTTGTCCTCCTGCCGGAACGCCAGCGTGAAAAATACCAGTCCGGATACGATAATGCCCAGAATCCCGAACAAACGGTACAGCTTTCTTTTTCTTTCATATTCCTCATATTTTTCATTGACACGAAGGTAGACCCGATGTTCCAGTTCTCCCTGTGAGGGAGCATTTTTCTGTTTCTCCGGCGTACCGTTACCTGCAAAAACCACTTCTGCATCAGTTTGTTTTTCAGCCATTCTTTTTCACTCCGTTTCTTCGCAAAGCAGTGTAATATATTATATTGACAAATTTTTATCATGTCAAATGAAGTCAGACAAAATCCAGAAAATATACAAAAATACGAACACTATCTGTTCTGTAATAGTCAAAAATTCATCACAAATCCCCCCGACCGCAGTTTGTCGGAGGGCTGACATGAAGAAGAACCAAAATTATTCGTTCAGGAAGGTTTCAAAGTACTCCTGCGCTTCTACTTTTTCATTGTTGGTACGGCCATTGGAAAGAAAATCGGTGTAATCCTCTGTGCCGTAATCACGGTTACCCATGCTGCCGTCAGAAACGACAAAATCCGTGTCATGCTGTCCTCTGGCCTTTCTGCGCTTCTTCTGCATATGCTCACTCTCCTTTCACATATAGTATAGCCGGAAAGGAGGGAAAACAGCCGTTCTGCCGTCAGTTCATTTTTGCCAGTTCATTCAGGTCATACGGCGTTTTCTGATAAACGTAATAGTTCAGCCAGTTGGAATAGAGAATC
The DNA here is from genome assembly GCA_902803585.1 of uncultured Ruminococcus sp. GTDB lineage: Bacteria > Bacillota > Clostridia > Oscillospirales > Acutalibacteraceae > UBA1213. The sequence goes on along the minus strand of CADCQO010000261.1, from coordinate 5,778 downwards.
GTAGCGTAGCTTCTCCATGTCAAAGGCGGGAGCGCTCTGGGGTCATTGCCAGGGAAATAGTTATAGGGAAGCTGCGGTTTGAGTCCCTTGTTGCAGTCACGGAAATACTCGTTTGCCAGCGTGTTGCGGTCATATTCGGCATGACCAAATACATAGAACTGTCTGCCGTTCTTGTTGGCAACAATCGCAACGCCGGCAATATTGGACGAAGCAAGAATTTCCAGATCTGCGTGTTCACGGATATCTGAACGGTGAACGCCCGTATAGCGGGAATGCGGCAAAAGGATTTTATCGTCAAATCCACGCATCAGCGGGTGAAAAATATTCATTACACGATGCACATACACGCCGGAGAGCTTTTCGTCAAGCTCATATTTCGGTACGCCGTAATGATGATAGATAGCCGCCTGTGCACCCCAGCAGATGTGCATGGTGCTGTAAACGTGCCGGACAGACCAGTCCATGATCTTGCAAAGCTCGTCCCAGTAATCAACCTGTTCGTATTCCAGCTTTTCGACAGGCGCACCAGTAACGATCATACCATCAAAATACTGTTCCCTGATGTCGTCAAAGGTTTTGTAGAAGTTTGTGAGATGATCCGCCGAAGTATTCTTGGAAACATGGGTCGCCATCTGGAGCAGTTCTACATCTACCTGAAGGGGCGAATTGCCCAGAAGCCGCAAAAGCTGCGTTTCTGTTTCGATCTTGTTCGGCATAAGATTGACAATCACGATTTTCAGAGGACGGATATCCTGCGAAATCGCTCTTTCATTCGTCATATAAAAAATATTTTCCGATTCCAATGTTTTGAGTGCGGGCAGCCCGCTCTGCACCTTAATAGGCATTTCCTTCACTTTCCTTTCTGTTCTGAACGCTTGACTGACTGCCGGCCACTAACCATCAGACGCTAATCTGTTGCGGTAGATGGCGATATCTTCACGCAGTCTGCGGTTTTCCTTCGTGAGGGCCTCGCAGGCGGTCTGACATTCAGAAATCTCCGCCAGATAGCCGGACAGCTGCTTTTTGAGTTCGTCCAGTTCCGTCTGGGCTTTCTCAAATTTATCGCAGTAGTTGAGGGCAGTAAGGATAGCTGCCGCTGTTACCGACACAGATGCGCCGCGGCTGATCTCTCTGATGCTTTCATCTATCTTTGCCGCCAGATGTCTGGAATAGCCTTCGTCCTCTGAGGAAACAAGCGTAAAAACATTGTCGGCGATCATCAGCTTGATTTTGTTTTTTGAACCGTTCTCCATTGGCTTCACCGTTACTGAAAACTCAAAAACAGCTTTCGGGCTGCCTTTCCTGCCCGCCGTGTCCATTTCCGGACGTTCACCTGCTGTCCTGCACTTTTTTACAATATTGCGTGTTTTGCAGTAACATACTCCTTTCTTGTTTTTGCAGTATTTTCTGCTGATCCTGCGCTTTTTCTTTTTCAAACTCCGGAGTGTTTTCGTCCGGCTGACATTCTGATGCTTTTTTCGTGTCAGAACAAACAGCAGGCGTTCCGATACCTGTATCAGTTCCGGCTGTCTGTATTGACGTTTTTTTGCTCCTGCGACATGGAAAGCCCGCATGACCGCCCGAAAAACTTCTGTTAATATCCTCCGCCCGCTGATTTGTCAGGGGGTATTTTTGTTTTCCCTGAGAGGCATCATTCCGCAGAAAATTTGAGCATTTCCAGTGCCGCCGCACTGCTGACAGGCTTCATGACAACAGAAATATCCCTGACAGACATATGCACCCTTATTTCTGAATCGTCTTCATATGTGCAGGTTTCTATTCTGGTTTCATTGCCTTCTGCGTCCCTGACGGCGTACTGCTGTGTCAGCGTACCGTCCGGATTCTGCCTGTCCGGCAATATTTCACACTGTCCCGCTGTTATCTCCCTGTGCAGTTCTGCCGTTTCGTTCAGGTCTGTCACGATCAGAACCATCTGCACACTGCTTTCCGCCTCAACGAACGCCAGAAAATACTCCTTTTCATCTTTTGTGCCTCTTAACGCATATTCTATGCTGCTTTCTGTCAATGAGGCAGGATCAAACGGGAAAGCCGCCCTGCTCACACTGCTGCCGCCCGAAGCAGAAGACGAAGCTGGATCCGTTCCGGTATCCTTGTTACAGCCGGCAGAAACGATTGTCATTGCGACGGTAAGACCCATTATCAACATTGTTACCCATACGGCTTTCATACATTTCCAGCCCTCTCTTTTTGCTGTTTATTTGCATACATCTTATCATATCACAACTCCTCCGAATTGTAAATACAACAAAAAAATCCGGCACAAACGGCAATTCCTTTTTTGCGTCTTTTGTCAGATTCTGAAAAAAAAGAGTACTTTTGTCTGATTTTGCCGGCAAAAAATCACTGTGTCCGTGAAAAATGCCTGAAATAACGCATATAATTTTTATTTTTCAGTTGAAATTTCGTGGTGAATAGGTTATAATAGTGCATGAATTTGTTTCTGCACAGCAGTAATATATTCTGTTTCTGGTTTACGTTTAATGTTTAGAGAGGGGTATCAATTCATGTCAAAGTCTAAATTAACACCGAGCGAAGCAAGAGAACTGATTATTGCAAAGCTTTCGCACAATTTCGGTGTTACACCTGCCGATGCGACAGATGAGCATTACTATAAGGCTGTCGCTCTTGTTCTGAGAGATATCATGCGTGTACAGCACAAGAAGTTTGTCGCAGCCTCCGTGAAGGAAAAGGCAAAAACAGTTTATTATCTCTGTATGGAATTTCTGATGGGCCGTTCCCTGAAAAATGACCTTTATAATCTTGGTCTGGAAGATACGATGGCAAAGGCTCTGAAAGGCCTTGATATCAAGATCGAGAACATCTACGAGTGTGAGCCTGATGCCGGTCTGGGCAACGGCGGTCTGGGTCGTCTGGCGGCCTGCTTCCTTGACGGTCTGGCAACACAGAATTACTCCGCTATGGGCTATTCCCTGCGCTATGAGTTCGGTATTTTCCGTCAGAAGTTAGTAGAAGGCTGGCAGACAGAGCTGCCTGATTTCTGGCTTCCCGGCGGTTCTATCTGGCTGCAGCCCCACCCTGAAAAGGCTGTTTCCGTTTACTTCGACGGTCATATCAAAGAGTCATGGGACGGTGAACATCATTCTATCGAGCTGGAAAACCCCACAAAGGTTATCGCCACACCCTACGATATGCTTGTTCCCGGTGACGGCGGTCAGGGCATCAGCCGTTTAAGACTGTGGGCGGCTTCTTCTGATAACTTCAACATGAAGGCGTTCAACGATGGTGACTATGTCCGTGCAATGGAGCAGAAGGCTCTGGCGGAAAGCATCACCCGTGTGCTGTATCCTGAGGATAACCACTCTGAGGGCAAGAGCCTGCGCCTGAGTCAGCAGTATTTCCTCGTATCTGCTACCATTCAGGATATTATTCAGCGCCATCTGAGAAACTACGATATACTGGACAATCTGCCGGACGTTGTCGCTATTCACCTCAACGATACACATCCCGTTCTGGCAATTCCTGAACTGATGCGCATTATGCTGGACGAATGCGGCTATGACTGGGATAAATCATGGGATATCGTCACCCGTACCATTGCCTATACCAACCATACTGTTATGAGCGAGGCACTCGAATGCTGGCAGGTAGATATGTTCTCCCGCAAGCTGCCCCGTATTTATCAGATCGTTGAAGAGATCAACAGACGTTTCTGCGAAAAAATGCATCAGGCAGGCGTGGACGGCTGGAAAATCGGCAGAATGGCAGTCATCAACGACGGCATTGTCAAAATGGCAAATCTGGCTGTTATTGCAAGCCACTCTGTCAACGGCGTATCCAAGCTCCACAGTGAGATTCTGAAGGATTCCGTTTTCAACGATTTCTATACCGTTACACCCGAAAAGTTCAAGAACGTCACCAACGGTATCGCTCACAGACGCTGGCTGAACCAGTCCAACCCCGGTCTTGCCAGCCTTATTACGGAGCTGATCGGTGATGAATTTGTAAGAGATGCCAACGCCCTTGAGGGACTGATGGCGTATAAAAACGATACCGCCGTACTTGAAAAGCTCGCTGCTATCAAAAAGCAGAACAAGCAGCGCATGGCGAAGTATATCAAGGACAACAACGGTATTATTGTCGATACCGACTCTATCTTTGACGTACAAGTAAAGCGTCTGCATGAGTATAAGCGTCAGCTGATGAACGCACTGCACATTTACAGCACCTATCAGTGGCTGAGAGAAAATCCCGATGCCGATTATGTTCCCAAGACCTATATTTTCGGCGCAAAGGCGGCTCCCGGTTACTACTTTGCAAAGCAGATCATTCAGTTTATCGTGGAGCTGGCAAACAAAATCAATAATGACCCCCGTGTCAATCAGAAACTGAAGGTTGTATATTTAGAGGACTACCGTGTGTCTGTCGCTGAAAAGCTGATTCCTGCCGCTGAAATCAGCGAGCAGATCTCTCTGGCAGGTACAGAGGCTTCCGGTACAAGCAACATGAAGTTCATGATTAACGGTGCTGTTACACTCGGTACACTGGACGGTGCCAACGTGGAAATTCATGATGTTGTGGGCGATGACAACGCTCTGATCTTCGGTATGACAACCCCCGAAGTCAACCAGCTGCTCAAGCAGGGCTACTATCCCTCTGTTCCCTACAACAACAACCACATTATCAGAAGAGCGGTGGACGGCATTCGTTCTGAATTCGGCCCCCACTTTGAAGATATCTTCATTTCCCTGTCTACAAAAGACCCGTATATGGTGCTTGCTGACTTTGCCGACTACTCATTCATTCAGCAGAAGGCCTCTGGTCTGTATCTTGATACACAGACATGGAACAGAATGTCTTTGGTCAACATCGCAAAGGCAGGCCGTTTTGCTGCCGACCGTTCTATCCGTGACTACGCCGAAACAATCTGGGGCTGCAAACCGGTTACACTCTGAAATCTGACGGTTTCCGCTTCTGTCGTTCCCGCTGTTCACGGAACATGATACAGATAACCGAACCTCTGTCCGGAAGGGCGGAGGTTCTTTTGTCAGCCGGAAAAAACGGACGTTCAGGAACTCCTGACACGGACAGCAGGCGTATCTCACAGAAATGCTCCGCCCTGCATGGCGCGCGTCAGAATAAAACTTAGCAAAAAACTGTTGATTAAAGCGGCTCTTCGTTGTATAATGGAGAATGGTAAATTGTTTTAGGAGGCGATGATATGGAACTGATTACCAAAAGAGTATACGGCGCAGAGGATATTCTGCCCTCTGAGGTTTACAAATGGCAGTTTCTGGAAGATATTATGAGAAAACAGGCGCAGGCTTACGGCTTTAAGGAAATTCGTACGCCTGTCTTTGAACATACGGAGCTTTTCAACCGCTCGGTCGGTGATACTACCGATATCGTTCAAAAGGAAATGTATACCTTTACCACGAAGGGCGGGGACTCTCTTTCCCTGAAGCCTGAAGGCACAGCAGGTGCTGCCAGAGCAATGCTGGAGCATGGTCTGTATAATGACGGCTACCCCATCAAAGCGTATTATCTGACCGCCTGCTACCGCTATGAAAAGAAAAACTACGGCAGACAGCGTGAGTTCCACCAGTTCGGCATGGAGGTCTATGGTGCAGCTTCTGCTTATGCCGATGCAGAAGTAATGTGTGCGGCACATTCTATTTTTGACAGACTCGGCGTACAGCACGTCCGTCTGGAAATCAACTCTATCGGCTGTCCTTCCTGCCGTCCGAAATATACGGCGGCTCTGAAAGAGTATTTCGGTCAGCACGAAAGCGAACTGTG